>JAZOBP010000150.1:0-3048 GCA_045596065.1 Lawsonibacter sp.
GGCGCAGGAGATTTTGAAGTTCATCGCCATCAAGGGCTCCAACGCTGAGGTGCTGACCGCTCTGGAGGGCTACCGTGGCCGTCACGAGCTGTTTGATCTGGGTCTGGACGAGCTGAACACCGTCACCAAATATTTGGCCGCCTTCGGCGTCCCCGAGACCCACTTTGCCGTGGACCTGACCATTGCACGTGGTCTGGACTACTACACCGGCACCGTCTATGAGACCACCATGCTGGATCACCCGGAGATCGGCTCCATCTGCTCCGGCGGCCGCTATGACAATCTGGCCGAGTACTACACCGACAAGCAGCTGCCCGGTGTAGGCATCTCCATCGGTCTGACCCGCCTGTTCTTTGTGCTGGAAGATCAGGGCTACCTCAACGACCAGCTCAACACCACCCCCGCCGATGCCCTCATCCTGCCCATGACCGAAGATCTTTCCCACGCCATTGCGCTGGCCACCCAGCTGCGCCAGGCCGGCATCCGCACCCAGATCCACGCCGAGCAGAAAAAGTTCAAGCAGAAGATCGGCTACGCCGACAAGCTTTCCATGCCCTACGCCATCTTCCTGGGCGAGGACGAGATCAGCGCCGGGGTTGCCGCTGTCAAGGACATGCACACCGGCGAGCAGGTCAAGCTGACCGCCGAGGATGCCATCGCTCACATCAAGGCTGGCCTTGCCAGGCTGAACGAGGGTCTGCCCATTCTGGACAAGGGCGAGTAAGTGACTTTGCCGGAACGAAAGCCCCTGCGGCTGAAGGAATACGACTATTCCCAAAACGGAGCGTATTTTGTGACCATCTGCACCAAAGACCGCACACCCGTTTTCGGTCATCTCGTAGGGGGCGGCCTCCGTGCCGTCCCGCACGTAGAATTGACTTCCCTTGGCACAGCCGTGGAACAGGCCATTGGATCCATCCCGGAAATCAACCCCGGTGTGGAATGTAACATCTATTGCATTATGCCCGACCATATTCACCTTATGGTCGTCCTGACGGGCCGGCACGGAGGCCGGCCCCTACCCGAGATCATAAAACGCTTCAAATCCTATACAGATCATCTATACCGGAAAGCCACCGGTGCACCCCTCTGGCAGCGGGGATACTACGAACACGTGATCCGCAATCAGGCGGATTTTGATGCCGCGGCGGAATATATCCAAACCAACCCCGCCCGGCGGTTGGAACGCCTTGGAAAGGAGATGCTATGAACAAGAAACGCAATCTCATTTTCGCCATTCTCATCGCCGCTCTTGTGATCGGTCTGCTGGTCTGGCGGCTGACGCCCAGAAGTCTGGAATCCCTTACCGGATTGGACTTTAATCAGGCAATTTCGCTGGCGGCACATACCAGAACCACTGTTTTTGAAAGCGGGACTCCCGTCTACGTTTCTCACGAACTCGATGACGAGGATACCACCCCCGGCACGGAACACTTTGCCCCCATGCTGGAGCTGTTCCGGGACATTGAGGCACGCCCCTCTCTGTCCAACCTCTTCCGGCCGTGGCTGATCTCCGGCTTCTCATGGACGGGCCCGGTGGATTTCCTCTACGGCTTTGTGTCCTGCGGAAACACCGCCACTAATTTCGAGCTGACCGACCGTGGAGAGCTTACGGTCGGCCGTCACCTGTATTATATTACCGACGATGACCAGTTTGAAGCCCTGTGGGACTACGTCACCACCCACGGAGCCGAAAACAAATCGTAATATATTCCCCCAATAATACTGATTGGAGTAGATTTTCATGGATAACATTCAGAATTTCAAGCGCACCAACTACTGCGGCGAGTTCCGCATGGCCCATGTGGGCCAGACCGTGTCCGTGTGCGGCTGGGTACAGCGCCAGCGTGATCTGGGCGGCCTGATCTTTGTGGATCTGCGTGACCGCACGGGTCTGGTGCAGCTGTCCTTTGACGACAGCACTGACAAGGCCATCTTCGACAGGGCCTCCACCCTGCGCGGCGAGTATGTGGTGGCTGCCACCGGCGTGGTGCGTGAGCGTGAGGCCAAGACCGACAAGATCCCCACCGGCGATGTGGAGATCTACGTGTCCGATCTGCGTCTGCTGGCCAAGGCCGAGACCCCTCCCTTTGAGATCGTGGCCAACTCCAACGCCAACGACGTGCTGCGCCTGACCTATCGCTATCTGGACCTGCGCCGCCCCGACATGCAGCATGCCATCGCCACCCGTCACAAGATCACCAAGATCGCCCGTGACTACTTTGACGAGCAGGGCTTCCTTGAGATCGAGACCCCCATCCTCACCAAGTCCACCCCCGAGGGTGCCCGTGACTATCTGGTACCTTCCCGTGTCCACCCGGGCAAGTTCTACGCTCTGCCTCAGTCCCCCCAGCAGTACAAGCAGCTGCTGATGCTGTCCGGCTTTGACCGCTACTTCCAGATCGCCCGCTGCTTCCGAGACGAGGATCTGCGTGCCGACCGCCAGCCTGAGTTTACCCAGATCGATCTGGAGATGTCCTTCATCAACGAGGATGACATCATGACCATCCAGGAGGGCTTTATGAAGCGGGTGTTCAAGGAGGTTCTGGATGTGGACGTCCAAACTCCCTTCCTGCGTATGCCCTACCGTGAGGCCATGGATCGCTTCGGCTCGGATAAGCCCGACCTGCGCTTTGGCTTTGAGCTGAAGGACATCAGCGACATCGTCAAGGACTGCGGCTTCGGCGTGTTCTCCGGCCCCGTGGCCGAGGGCGGCTCTGTGCGCCTGATTAACATCGAGGGCGGCGCCGCTGCCTTCCCCCGTAAGAAGATCGACAAGCTGGCCGACTTTGTCAAGACCTACCGTGCCAAGGGTCTGGCCTGGTCCCGTCTTATGGACGGCGGCGTGACCAGCTCCTACGCCAAGTTCCTCACTGACGAGGAGAATGCCGCCATTCTGGAGCGTGCCGGCGCTAAGGACGGCGATCTGGTGCTCATCGTGGGCGACGTGAAAAACGAGGTCGTCTTTGCCTCTCTGGGTGCGCTGCGCTGCGAAGTGGCCAAGCAGATGGACATCATCGATCCCATGGACTTCAAGTTCCTGTGGGT
>JAZOBP010000151.1:0-2899 GCA_045596065.1 Lawsonibacter sp.
TTTGATGATGATGGTGGCCATCTGGGCACGGGTCACCGTGTCCTGGGGCATAAACTTGCCGTCCGCACCGGCAAACAGGCCAAGGCCGGCGGTGATGGCAACCTCTTCGGTGTAGGTGATTTGGTCTGCGTCCTTAAAACCGGTTGCGGCGGAGGTGGGGATGATGGCCATACCCAACACCATGACCACAGCCAGTATAAGGCTGAGCACTTTGTTGATCTTGCTCATTTGATTTCCTCCTCATTATTTTAATTCGGATCCATCTATTCAAATCAGGCGGATGCCTGTATTTCCCATAGATGCCGGGGGTGCCTCCCAGTGAGGCAGCCCCCGGCAGCGGGTGGGTTGGGGCAAAACCCACGCCGCAAAGGAAGGGAAATGAGAAAAGCGTATTATTTGCTCAGATAGTTCATCAGGATCTGAGCGGTTTGGGCACGGGTAGCGGCCTCGGTCACGGCATCGTAGGGCACGCCGTTGAGCAGGCCCTCGCTCTGGGCCCAGCGCAGGGCATTGGCCGCCCAGTCGCTGTGAGCACCCACGCTGGCCAGATCGTCGCTGCCCTCGGGAGTGCCGGAATAGTTCCACAGGATGACGGCGATCTGCTCCAGGGTGACATTGTCATTGGGGCCGAAGCGGCCGTCGCCGTAACCGCCCACCACCTTGTTGGCAGCGGCCCAGGTAACGGCGTTGTTGAACCAGTCGCCGCTCTTCACGTCGGGGAAGGCGTGCTTGCCGGTAAGGGCAGGCTTGTTCTCCTTGTTGTAGAGCACCTGCACCACCATGGCACGGGAAAGATTGTCGTTGGGGCCGAAGGTGGTGGCATTGTAGCCGGACATGAGATTGTTTTCCAGCGCATAGTCCACGGCGTTGTGGTACCATGCTGTGGCGGCCACATCGGCCATATCCACGCTGGCACATGCCTTGGCGTCGGCGGCCTTATCGGCGTTGCCCACGTTGGCGGTGGAGGCGGTGGTAATGGCGGCGCTCTTGACGCTCATGACATCCTTCACGCTGCCGGCCTGACGGGTCTTGAAGGTGAGGGTGGCCAGCGTACCGGAAACGGCATTGGCATCCACACAGGCCATACGCACCTCGCCCTTGTCCTGCTGGACGGTACCGAACAGGCCCTTGGTCGTCAGCTCGCCGCCCACATAGGTCAGCTTGTCCTGATCGAACTTGACCACCACATCGGCGGCGTCATAGGCCTTGTTCACCTGCACCTTGACGGTGACCTGCTCACCCTGCTGCGCAGAGGCGGGGGCGTCGAGGCTGACCTTGGAGGTGGCGGGCTTGTCGGTAACGGTAAAGTCACGGCTGTGGGTGGTGATGGGCACCTGACTCTGGCCCAGCTGGGTCAGGGGGCCGGACTCCATGTCCAGAGACAGACGGTAGTCACCGTTGGTCAGGTTCTTCAGGACTGCATCCAGCTCGGTGGACTCAAAGGACCAGCAGCGGGTGCAGTTGTCGGGCAGATAGGTGAAGTAATCGTACAGCACCTGACCGGTACCACGATCCTCCAGCCTGACCCGGTAGCTGATCATGGTGTAGTTGGAGGCAAAGGCGATGGCCACGCCGGTGTTGACAAAGTCCTCACCGTTCTTGCCCATGAACACGGCCTGATTGTCCTCCAGCTCCACCATGCCGTCATCGTAGACGGTGAGGGTGGACACGCAGTAGTTGCCGGAGTACATCTGCTTGAAGGTGTGGGCGTTATCCACATGGCTGGAGCTGGCGAAAAGCAGCTTGCTGCCGGGGTTTTCCTCCACGAATCTCATCACCGCATCCTGATTTGTGTCCATCAGCCGGCGCTGGGAGCCGTCGGCCATGAGTACCTCATAACGACCTCCGCCGCCCTGCTCAGTGCAGTACATGATGCTCTTTTCCCCATTGATGGTGCCGTCGGGGTTGCGCACCACCTCAACACGGTTGACGATACGCACATGAACGCCGCCGCCGGTCACATACACATAGGGCACGTCGCCGGTCTTACACTTGGCGTAGGCCTCGTACATCTCCTGCTCGGTGTTGTAGGGCTTGATGTCGGTATCCGTCCAGGTGGCACGCTCGTGGTGCTTGATGCCGTCAATGAAGCGGGCCCCGGAGGCGCCCAGCCAGTAGAGCACGCCGTTGGCGTTGGTGCGGGAGACACGGGACACGGCGTTGTAGGCAAAGGTCTGGCAGTCCATACCCAGCGCCAGATCGCCGGCGTAGCCGGCCACATGCTTGCCGTCCACGATGCCGGCCTGATGGCGCTCACGGAAGGCATCGCTGTTGCGCTCGTAGATGGGGCCGTGCCAGGTAAAATCCTTGGTGAAGGTGGTCACAGAGCCCTGACCGCCCAGAGTAGAGGACGAGCCGGGAGAGCAGGAATAGAGGTTGTAGTCGGTAGTCCACTCTACCTCAGCTGTACGGATGGCCTCCTCCAGCACGATCTGGCGCAGAGTGTCGGGCTCCACATACATAAACTGCTTGCGCACGGGGTGCAGCTGCTCAAACTCCGCCTTGGAGGCGTAGCCGTTGATGCGCAGCTCGCTGATGATAAAGTGGCCGGTCTGGACACGGTTGTCCGTGCCGTCGGGCATGATCTTGATCTTGTTGATGCGGGCACCGGGCTCCACGCCGTCGATGTCCAGCAGGTTTTCCGTCTGGATCTTGTAGAAGACCACGGGCTTGCCCTGATGGTCCACGCCGGGGGCGTCCACCGTGTAGCAGCGCATACCCACGCTGTCGGGCAGCCAGGTCTCGCCGTCCAGAGAGACAAAGACCTGCATCATGTCGTCAAAGGCCACGTTGCGGGCCTTGGTGGAGGCACGGAAGACGTAGTCCAGCTCCAGATTGACGACCTCCTTGCCCTTGGTGAGGAAGTCGGAGGCCAAGCGGTCTTAGGAAGACAAATGGC
>JAZOBP010000152.1:0-4458 GCA_045596065.1 Lawsonibacter sp.
CTTCTTGCCGGCCTTGGGACGCTTGGCACCGTACTTGGAACGGGCCTGCATACGGCCGTTGACGCCCTGGGTATCCAGAGTGCCGCGGATGATGTGGTAACGCACACCGGGAAGGTCCTTAACACGACCGCCGCGGATCATGACCACAGAGTGCTCCTGCAGGTTGTGGCCGACACCGGGGATGTAAGCGGTAACTTCCTGACCGTTGGTAAGCTTCACACGGGCGATCTTACGCAGAGCAGAGTTAGGCTTCTTGGGGGTGGCGGTACGAACGGCAGTGCACACACCTCTCTTCTGGGGAGAAGGCAGGTCGGTGGACTTGTTCTTCAGGGTGTTCAGACCATGCTGAAGGGCAGGAGCAGTAGACTTGTCGGTCAACTGAGCGCGACCCTTGCGTACCAGCTGATTGAACGTAGGCATGAATGGTTCCTCCTTTCTTCATTGGTGGCCCCGTTGGGGCAATTATTATTTTAACAGAAAAAGTTGCCTTTATTCTGCTAAAACCAAATTGTTCCGCCGGCCCTTACTTAAGCAGGGCGGCAACAGCGGCGCCAACGGCAATGCCGAAGCGCTCACCAAGCTCCTTCATGGTGTCCACCTGCTCGATCACAACACCCTGATCTGCAGCGGCCTGCACCAGCGGCTCAAGCAGCTGGGGGTCTGCATTCATGGCGATGAACAGCCGGGACACACCGGAGGCATTGAGGGCGCGTCGAACCTGCTTGACGCCAACCACTTTGGGCTGACCGGCAAAATCTGTAGCCATTGGCGCACCTCTCGTTTGACGTGATTGCAGCGTGATTTTGGGCACAATGACCCCATCACCGCAATTAGAGATTATAGCATGAGCAGCCAGCTGCGTCAAGCATTGTTTATTATTTTTTTGCCACAATTTTCAAGCACCGCAGCCCGATGTATAAGTCCCTTATTTCGGGGGCATGATTGGGTGGAAAAGGAGGGATTCTTATGCACGCACACGTCAATTCCAACTGCATCGGCTGCGGTCTGTGCCCCAACCTCTGTCCCGAGGTATTTGACATGACCGACGAGGGCGTAGCCGTGGCCAAAAGCGAGGTTGGCACTCAGGCAGAGGCTGCGGCCCGTGAGGCCGCTGACAGCTGCCCGGTCAATGCCATTGAGTTATCTTGACAAAAAAGCCTCATGCGTCTGCATGAGGCTTTTATATTACAGTCTGATCTGCTTGTAAAAATCCAGCGTGCCAAATCCCCGCTCCAGCTGGGTAAGCACATAGGCCTCGCAGGCGTTGCTCATACTCTCCAAAGATGCCTCATCCAACCGGAAGGAAAACAGACGCTTTGGGTCACCGTAGGCCACATGGCGCATGGCCTCCACCGCCGACGGGGTCAAGGGCATGGAGATCCCCTCCCCCACCTCCATCCGCCAGTCGGCACAGTGAAGCACGCCCTCCGACAGATGGAAGCCGGGCTGCTCCGGCTGACAGCCGCAGATGGCGCAGGCGTCCAGCATAGGCTCGTATCCGGCAAGACACATAGTCTTCAGCTCAAAAGCCGCCTTGATCTGCAGGGGTGGAAGGTCAAGCCTCTCCAGAGCGTGAAGGCTGTTGAGCAGAGTGGATAGAAGCTCGGGAGCCGGGATGTCCTCCACCGCCAGCAGCTCCCCCATCTCGGCAAAGTAGCAGCCAAGGGCCAACTTTTCAAGATCGCCCCGCACCCCGGCAAACTGCCGCTCGGTGTTGGCCTCCTTCACCGACCATCGGCCCTGATATTCGTACAGGGTCATCTCCGACCACACCAGCAGCTGGCTGGCGGCGGCAATGGCACTGCCCTTTTTGCGGCAGCCCCGGGCAGACAGCACCATCTTGCCGTTCTCCCGGGTCAGGACGGTCAGGATCTTGTCCGACTCTTTATAATCTACCTCACGCAGCACCAGAGCGTGAACCACCATGTGCATAGCAAGCACCCCATTGTTTATGTATGGCCCGGGTGGCACAGCACTCAGCCCGTGGCCTTCTGCAGTTTCTCTTCTCTCTCCTGCTCCAGCCGGCGCAGAGCCAGCCACATCACCGGCGAGCCGGTGGCAAGAAACAGCGCCCACAGCGTCCTTTCATCCATAAGGTCGCCTCCTTTTACATTAGGCTTACCCTACGAAATCGGTTCATGTGTGGAAAAATCTCGCTGTGTATTATATTTTACCATTTTCTTATGCCTGTTCCACCACAAAAGCCGCCGTCCACATATCCCGTGGACGTCGGCCGTGTTTGTGTCAGGGGAGCTCTACCTTAAAGGGCAGTCTGCCTTTAGCCGGCAGCTTGCCGGCCAGCACGTCGATGGCATACTCCTGAGACTGGGGCATCATATAGCCAAACAGACGGCGGGGCACATGTTTGATGGGCTGCTGGGCAAAGGGGTTGCCAAAGTGGACCACCGCAGACACCTTGCCGGAGTAGATCAGAGCATTGATCATAGCCTCGGCACGGCGGGTCATGCAGTCGGTACCCAGATAGGGGCGGGTGGTGCAGTAGCAGACCACCACCACCTCCTTGTGGCGGGTGGCGGCCACCAGCACCCGGTCGTTGTCGCTGGCATCGGCATATTCGGGCAGCCAGGTGATCTCCGCCTCGGGGAAATCCTCCTGAATACGCTGCTCAATGAGGTCCGGGCAATACCAGTTGCGGGCGATGGCCTCCCCCTTCACCTTGCCGGCCTCCACGTCCGACTTGTCACCCACGATAACAAACAGACGGTCCTTGTTATCCGCAGGCAGGGCTGCCTCCACCCCCTCATCGGTGATGGCGGTGATGCAGTCCCGGCCGATGGCATAATAGTTTTCCACATCGGTGTCGGTCAGCAGGTCGGGCTGCTCCGGCTCCTGACCCACAAAGGCCTGGGCGGCCAGCACCCGGCGGACGGCCTGGTTGAGCCGCTCCTCGCTGAAGGCGCCGTCCTCATAGTTTTTGACCAGCATCTCGTAGTTTTTGCGATTGGAGGTGCGGTAGTTTGGCAGTACGATATCGTTGCCGGCCGCAACGGCCATACCCAGCACATTCTCCTCGCCGTACTTTTGCAAAATCGCCATCATGGCAAGGGAGTCGGTGAAGCACACCCCATCAAAGCCCCGGTCACGGATGAGATCAATGGTCTTCTTGGACAGGGAGGCGGGCAGATCGGGGTCGATGTCCGCATGGGTGCCGTGTCCGCTCATAATGGTGGGCAGCAGGCCCTTCTCCATGAGCTTGAGGTAGGGCACCAGCGTCTTGTTGATCAGCTCGTCCCGGGTGGTGGCGGAGGCCACGTTGGCCATGTGGGTATCGATGTCACCGAAGTCGCCGCCGGGATAGTGCTTACCGCAGGAGAGGAAGTGGTTGTTGGCGCACACCCGAGCGATCTCCTCCGCAGCCCGGGCCACCTCCAGGGGATCGTCAGAGAAGTCCCGGTAAACCTTGCAGGGTCCGTTGGTGAGCAGCACATCGATCACCGGGCCCCACATGCCGTTGTAGCCGGCCTTCTTGGCATCGGTGACCACGGAGCGGGCAAAGGCCCGGTAGTATTCCGGCCGGTCGCAGGCAGACAGAGCCATCATGGGGATGGGGGGTAATTCGGATTTGGGATAGCCCATCTCCATATCGGCAATGATAATGATGGGATAGTCCGCCGCCGCTTTGACCTTCTCCATAATGTCCGTTCTGCCGATGGGCACCTGCACGCAGCCCAGGGCATGGTTACGGATGAGGTCCAGGACAAAGGACTCGTCCTCCGGGTCCTTTTTGCCAAAACTGCGGGCACACAGCAGCATGCCGAGCTTTTGTTCGGTGGTCAGTTCTTCCAGCCTGAGGTTTTTCATATTTGCCGCCTCCAACGTTAATATTTCTAACAGCATATTGCGTTGTGGGTTTCTTTTATTTTGGTTCCTACTGCCCTCTTGCTTTTTTCTCCTTTATTCTATATAGTTTAATCAACTATTGCAAGGAGATATGTTGCCGATGCCTAACACTAAATTGCTCAACAACTCCGGTGCGCTCTTCGAGTCCCACGTTTTGAAGTCCCCCACCCTGCCCTTTCGCTATCACCAGCACGTGGTACGTCGGCAATCGGTGTTTAATATCCACGAAAACATCGAGTTCTTATATGTTCTGCAGGGAGAGGGCCGGGTGGTATGCGACGGCGTCCCGACCGGGGTGACTGCGGGGGACATTGCCGCCGTCAATTCTTATTCGGCCCATCAGGTGGTGACCGACGGGGAGCTTACGGTATTCTGCCTGATCATTGACAGCAGCTTTTGCCTCTACCACAGCATCGATCCCACTCGGCTGTGCTTTCAGCCGGTGGTACGGGACAAAGAGGCTCAACGGCTGATGCAGCAGGTCATGACTGCCTGTGCCGACCCGGAATGCCAATTTGGTCATGCGATCATCCATTGCCGCATTTTGGAGCTGCTGCTTCATGTGTGTCAGGGCTACGCCTCCCTGCGCGACCGGCC
>JAZOBP010000153.1:0-6763 GCA_045596065.1 Lawsonibacter sp.
ACGCCCGCCCCCGCAGAGCCCCAGCCTGAGCCTGAGCCGGAGGCGGCCACGGCTGCAGAGCCGGAGCCGGCCCGACCCGTGTATACCTGGCCGGTCAAGGGCGAGGTGATGCGGGACTTCAGTCTGGAGGTGCTGGCCTACGATGAGACCATGGGTGACTGGCGCACCCACTCGGGACTGGACATTGCCGCCGCCGCAGGCACCCGTGTACTGGCTCTGGGCAGCGGCACGGTCAAGCGGGTCTACCACGACGAGCTGATGGGTACGGCGGTGGTCATTGACCACGGACAGGGGCTGGAGAGCAGCTATTATAACCTGACCGCCAAGCCAACGGTGGCCGAGGGTGATTCGGTGGTCACAGGCACGGTCATCGGGGCGGTGGGAGATACTGCCGCGGCCGAGTCCGGTCTGCCGGCCCACCTGCATTTTGAAATGTCCTACGACGGCAGAGCCATCGATCCCATCGAGTATCTGCCGCAATATTGAAAAAGAAGGCTGACGGATCATCCGTCAGCCTTCTTTTTTGCATATGGTCTCGATGATGTTGTTCGCAAAGGTGTCCAGCCGGGTCTCGATGCCGGGCAGAGACAGGGCTGCGCCGGGGTCGTTGGCCGTCTCCATGAGGGCAAAACGGCCGGGGAGATGGAAGGACTTGTTCATATTCATGGCGCTGATGAGCTGCCGGGCCACGATGTCGCCGCCGGAGTAGCCGGACACCACAATGGCAAACAGCGCCTTGTCATAAAAGCGCATCTGCCGGAACAGGGCGGTGAGGCGGTTAATGAAGGCGGTGAGATTGGCGGACAAGGCATCGTTGTAGTTGGGGCAGACCATGAGGATGGCGTCCGCCCTGCGTACGGCGGGGTAGACCTCCTCCTGCATCACGCCGCCGTAGAAGCAGCCGCCCTTTTCACCGTAGTGCAGGCACATGGTGTAGGGGCAGCCGGAGCAGTCGGCAAGCGTGCCGTTGCGCAGACCGATCTCGGTGACGGTGACGGCAACTCCCAGTCGGGAGCGGGTCTGCTCCCACAGGTCCATGGAGTTGGACACGTGCCGGGTGGAGGCGTGGAGGGTCAGAAGCTCAGGCTTTGCCTTGAGGGTGGGGGCGTAGGACAGCAGTCGCTGCACCAGCTGGGCGGCGGCGGTGTGATAGGCCTGCAGGGGCTCGCAGCCCAGCGCACCGGCCTGCACACGGAAGTTGTCCAGCGACCCGGTGGCCTCTACCAGAGGGCGGCCCACAAGGGCGCAGCCGGCCAGATTGGCGGCCAGAGCAAGCTGCGTGGCCACGGACTTGGTATACAGCTCGCACGCCCCGTCCACCACAAGGCCGGCAGTGCAGCCGGTGAGCAGGTCGGGGTGGGCACGCAGATGCAAAAGCAGACGCAGATAGTCCTCGTCCGGGCCGTATGCACCCACGGGGATGGCAAACAGCAGCCGGCTTCCGGCAAGACCGCACAGTTCCTCCGGGCGGCGCACCACCCGGTGTTCCACACCGTCCAGAGCGTGACGCAGCACGTCATCCAGCCGGGGATGGGCCTGCTGAGAAGGGTATATGAGGGTAAGGGACATGGGTCAAAGCACTTCCTTCAGATGCTGCGCCGCCTCCCCGATACGGGCAAAGAGCGGGTCGGGGATGTGAGGCAGCAGCTCGGTTTCGATGCCGTAGGGGGTGCAGCGATTTTTTACGCCCATGTAGATGCCGTCCAGAAAGACCGAGCCGCAGTGCCACTGGCCACGCAATGTGAGCAGCAGGGACAGAGCACCTGAGGACAGGGCGGGGGCCACATAGGGCTTAAAGCCGATTTGGCGCATTTTGAGGTTGGCGGTGACGGTGAGCTCGGTCAGCTCCCGGGACAGGGTATCGTCATAGGCCGCCACAGAGTTTGCAATGACAAGGCCCGTGCCGTGAGGGCCAAAGGAGCGGCCCTGGGTGAGAAAGGCGGCAAAGCGCTCATCCCGCTTGGCGTAGTAGGCTGCCCGGGCGTTCATCACGCCCAGACCGTAGCCCTGCACCTGCTCCGGGCGCAGGCCCTTGCCGTCAAAGTGGCCGTTTTCATCCTTGTTGCTCTCCAGATAGGCGGTTTTGGCCAGCGGGTCAACGGGGTCGGACACGGCACACCACAGACCCCTGAAGCCCACCTTGCGGGCCATGCGGGCGTAGTGGGTGACGATCTTGGCGTAGTTTTCAAACTGATACATCCGCACGTCCTTGACCCCGGAGCCCACGGGGGGGATGCCCTTGGAGGCCACAAAGACGAACATATCGCAGTCGAACAGCCGCTCCGGGCCGATGACCTCCACCTCGGGCATGGCGTCATAGTCCCAGGGCAGGGCGACCTGACCCATTTCAAACTCCCACCGGGCGGTAATCTGGTCGCTGAGGTCGCAGATGCCGATGGACTCGGTCACGTCCCCGCCCATAAGCTTCAGCCCGGTGAGCAGGGTGGAGCCCACATCGCCGATGGCCAGAATGTTCACCCGCTTTTTGCCCTGCTTGGGGGCGGCGTCAAAAAGGGTGTGCCAGCCGGGGCGGTCCATGTTGACGGCGGTGAGCTGACCACGGGAAAGAGCGGCGGCCACGGGGGTGTCAAGCTCCGGGACGGGCAGACGGGAGGCGTCCAGTACATTGAGGCTGTGGGGGTCGGCCAGCTGACCGGGATGGGTCACCCGAAAGCTGCCCCGGCCCAGCACCGGGTCGCCGGGGATGAGGACATGGAGGGGGGCACCGTCCAGAGGGGCGGTGGGGCTGCCAAAGCCCTCCAAAGGCCGGGGGCTTGCCAGCTGAGCGCCGTGATAGTGGTAGTAGAACATAACAATACCTGCTTTCAGCCGTGGCTGCGCATGAGCAGCTCCAGATCGTTTTCCAGATAGACCGAGGGGGCCAGATTGGGGTCGTAGGACATACATGCACCCTTGTCCGGGCAAAGGGGCAGGATGACCGCCTCAGGCAGTCGGCTCAGGGTCAGGTTGCGTGCGTAGAGGGAGCGGTACTCCGCCTCCAGCACCAGCATGAGGTCACGGGCATTTTCCAGACAGCACCGGGACAGCTCAAAGATGGCCTGCTGGCTGCAGTCCTCGCCAAAACCGGGATCGGCATAGGGGAGGATGTGGTTGATACCGGGCAGCAGACCGGGCACGGGGGCGGTGGGACGACGGACGGTGTTGCCGCCAATGAAGGGGTAGAGGGTGGACTCCACAAACCACTGGCGCAGCCGGGGGACAAAGTACACGCAGTCCACCGGGCGGCCTCGCACCTGCATCAGGTCACGGCCATAGCCGGACAGCACGCCTACCAGCACCGTCTTGATGGGGATTCCCTCGGCACGGAACAGAGGATCCAGTGCATTCATGCGCAGACCGGGGTGCATCAGGTCATCCACCAGAATGACCGGCCGGTCAAAGGAGCGGATGGTGCGGATCTGGCTGGGGATGGGGGCGTAGTGGAGAAAGGCCTCGATGGTGCTGGACTTCAAATCGGGCTCATAGACCTTGTCGGTATGCAGGGTCTTGGTCACCGTGTTGGGCACCACCTTGCTGCGCAGCAGCTTGCCAAAGGGCACGCACATGTTCGGGCCAAGCTGACGGGGCACGGTGGGGGTGATGGGCACCTGATTGATGGAGGTGATCTTCTCCAGCAGGCGGTGATGGATCACGTCCGAGGCAAGAGTGAGGACCAGACTGCCTGGATACAGGCCGCTGATGGCACGCTGGAGCCGTTCGTGGCCCCGGCGGATGGTGCGCAGGACGCGGGGGCTGCGGGCCAGAGGCTCCTGAATGGCGGTCTCAAGGTTTTGGATGAGTACGGTGGGTGCGTGCATATCCACCTGATACAGGCCGTCGGTGCCCTCGGTGGGGCAGAAGCCCTGACGGCGCAGCAGTTCGGCGGTGTCGGTATCGCACCGGCCGGCATGGGGGCGGTACAGGGCAAAGACGCAGTCCTGCTCCACACTGCGGGCCAAAAGCTCGCTGAGCAGCAGCTGAGCCGGGTCCTGAGCACGCAGATCGGCGGCGGTGTGGAGGGCGGTGATGAGCAGCACGGGGCCGGCTGCCTGCAGGCGGATGCGTTGGGTCAGCTCGGCGTCCTTCAGGCAGGAGAACAGCTGGGCCGGGGTGGGGGTGCGGTAGCTGACCCAACCGAAGAGACGGCTGGTGTCGTCAGCGTCCCGGAGCATAAGCAGACGGTCACCGCCCTCGGTCATGGCATGGGCCAGCCAGTCCAGACCCGGGTGAATGGACAAAGCCTGTGCGATCTGCTCATCGTCGGGGCGATCCACCCATTGGAACAGGAAGTGGCCCTTGCTCAAGACAGACTTGTTCTGGGCGTCACGCAGATACAGGCCGTTTTCGTAGATGAAGTCCTGAATGACCGGGTCAATGAAGTTGGAAATGTCCCGGTCCAGATCGACATTTTCACGGATGCGGCTGGAGCTGATCTCCTCCAGATGACGGGGCAGCTGCAGCTGAATAATATCGCCGGTGAGCTGGGACAGGTCGGGCCGGGCGTCCCCGTGACGGCGGAAGATAATATGGTTCATGCCGTGGATGGAGCCGGGGGTGGGGGCGGCCTTGTAGGCGGAGGCGTTTTTCACCACGTCGCTGCCCACTGCCACATAGACCTCACGGCCGGGGAAGAGCTCCTTCAGGCGGCGCAGGTCGTTGGGGTTTGCGATGTTGACGGGGATGTGGTCGGGGAACAGGTGCACGTGGAAGTCCCCGGCCACCGACATGCTGACGATCTGGCGGCGGATAAGGTGAGGCTGGGCCTTTTTGGACCAGGAGAACTCGTCCACGGCCAGATAGACCTCAAAGCCCAGATCCCGGATGGCCTGCACAATGCCCTTGTGGGACAGGGTGAAGGGGTCAAAGGTGCCGGGGAAGAACACGACCTTTTCCGGGGCGGCAAAGGTCATGGGGCCATGATCCAGCCGGTACAGGGACAAAAAGCGGTAGATATGGGACAGGGCGGAGGCCCGGTAGAATACCGTCAGGCGATCCTCACCGGGGGTGCGCTGGAGGAGGAAAAGCAGCTTTTGGTAGATGGCGGAGAACAGGTCGGCCTTCTCATCCATGGTCAGCAGACTGCTTTCAAACAGGAGCTTACCGATGACCAGCATGGCCTCCTGTCGTACCCCGTGGCGGTGGTGGGCAAGGCCCTGCAGCAGCATGCCCAGCAGCTGCTGACGGCGCCGGTCATAGACCTCCTCGGGCTCATCGAACCGGGTGCGGTACTTGGGGTAGTGCTGCAGCAGCACGCCCACGGTGGACAGAGCCACAGATACCACGCTGTCCAAGGGGTTGCCCAGCAGCTTTTTCAGGCTGGTGATCTGCTCGTCCAGCTCCGTGGGGTGCAGATACAGGGCGGCCTCGCCCAGATAGTCGGGGATATATTTGGAGATCTCGTACTGGCCCAGCTCCAGACCGCGGCCCAGCTCCACGATGACCTCGTTGCGCTGTTCCCGGCGCAGCAGAGGCATCAGGCGCACAAGGGCATGGCCGGCGTCGTGACGCACCACCACACGCTCGGAAACCTTGACCAGATTGGACAGGTGGGTGGCGATGTGCAGGATGTGGTCGTGACAGCCGTGCTCCACCTGATCCACCAGCAGCTCGATGCCGATGGTCTTGATGAGCCACGGGGTGGCGGTTTTCAGGTTGCTCAGGAAGATCTCGCTGACGATGTCCTGCCCGTAGAGCAGGGACTGGTGCAGCTGGGTGTCCTCACCGGAGGTCTCCAGCAGCTTGTACTGGAGAAAGACCAGAGTCAGATCGCTGCCCGTCTCCATCTCACGGGTGATGTCGGCAATGCGGCGGCTGGGGGGCAGCTCATCGGGCAGATAGGTGCTCAGGGTGAGCAGGAAACGCAGGGCCGCCACCTGCAGCCGGGGCTCGCTGGCCTTGGTGAAGTAGGCGGTAAACTCGATCAGCTCGTCCAGCGTCCTGTCGTCGTAGTAGGAGGGGGGCAGGTAGCGGATGGCGTCCAGCAGGGTAAAGGCGGTGTCCGGCTTCATGGTCTCGGGGGCGGTGTAGTACTTGAGCAGAGCACCCACAAAGCGGTGAAAGTCCTCCTGCCGGCAGTGCTCCAGCAGAGCACCCACCACCAGCTTGAGGGTATAGCTGATGTGGTTGCGCTGGGGCTGGGTGGTCTTGTGGTCGGGGTAAATGAGCTTGTCCAGATACTTTTCCCACAGGGTAAAGGGCACTTCCTCAGCCGGGTCGGCAGGCACATCGTCGGGCAGCTGCTTGCGGTAGACCACGTGGAACCGGGCGATCATCACGCCCAGCAGCGCACCGGCCTGACGGCGGATGTCGCCCTCACGGTGCATGAGCAGCTCGTACAAAAAGGCAAGGGTCTGCTCCTTTTGCCGGGCGGACAGGTAGGTAAAGTATTCCTCAAAGACGTCCAGATAGGCACGCAGCTGCAGCCAGTCCTTGGCGGAGCGGGCGGCCTCGATGATATTGCCGAACTGCCGCTCGCTGCTCAGGGTATGCATGAGCTTGAGGTTGTGCTCCACGCTCATCAGGGTAAGGGCCTGCACCATCTCGTCCGGGGTCATGACGGCCACATCCTTGACAGGGGCAGGGGCAGGGGCGCTGCCGGACAGGGCCACATCCACCCCCAGACGGCGCAGATAGTCCTCGAAGTCATGGAGCTTGCCGTAGACAAACTCGTACCGGCGGGGCCTGGCCTCGTCCTCATTGTCCAGCTTGGGCAGGATGATCTGGGAGGACTCGTCCAACGGGTAGATGGCAGTGACCTCACGGC
>JAZOBP010000154.1:0-23586 GCA_045596065.1 Lawsonibacter sp.
TCGATGATGGTAGTACACACCAGCACGCTGACCTCGCCATCGGTCATGGCTCGCATGACCTCGTCGATGGACTCCTGGGTCATCTTGCCGTGGGCCACCGCCACCTCCACGCCGTCACCCAGCATCTGCCGGATGCGGCCGGCGGTGCGCTCGATGGTCTCCACCCGGTTGTGCAGGTAGAACACCTGACCGCCGCGCTCCAGCTCCCGGCGCATGGCGTCGCACAGCACGCCCCAGTCATGCTCCAGCACATAGGTCTGCACCGGCTGACGGTTTTGGGGCGGCTCTTCCAGAATGGACATATCCCGGATACCGCTCAGGGCCATGTTCAGCGTTCTGGGTATGGGGGTAGCCGACAGGGTGAGCACGTCCACCTGACGGAAGTTTTCCTTGAGCTTTTCCTTGTGGCTGACGCCGAAGCGCTGCTCCTCGTCCACCACCAAAAGGCCCAGATCCTTAAACCGCACATCCCGGTTGAACAGGCGGTGGGTGCCGATGAGGATGTCCACCTGCCCCTCCTCCACCCGTTTGAGGGTCTGCTTCATCTGGGTGGGGGTACGGAAGCGGCTGACCACGTCAATGTTGACCGGGTAGCGGGAAAAACGCTTGAGGGCGGTGAGATAGTGCTGCCTTGCCAGCACGGTGGTGGGAGCCAGAATAGCCGCCTGCCGCCCGTCCAGCACGCACTTCATAATGGCCCGGAATGCCACCTCGGTCTTGCCGTAGCCCACATCGCCGCACAGCAGGCGATCCATGGGGATGGGCCGCTCCATATCCCGTTTGATCTCCTGCACGCAGCGCAGCTGATCGTCCGTCTCCACAAATTCAAACTGCTCTTCAAATTCCTTCTGCCACGGGGAGTCCGGGGCAAAGGAGTAGCCGGGCTGACGCTGGCGCTGGGCGTAAAGCTCTATGAGGCCCTTGGCCAGATCGGCCACCGCCTTGCGGGTGCGGCTCTTGGCCTTTTCCCAGTCGGTGCCGCCCAGACGGGAGAGCTTTTTATGCTCCTGATCCTCGCCTGCGCCGATGTACTTGCTCACCAGATCCAGCTGGGTGGCCGGCACGTAGAGCACATCGGTGCCTGCATAGGCCAGCTTCACATAGTCCTTTTCCACCCCGTCGGCCGGGATCTTGACCATGCCCTCAAACCGCCCCACGCCGTGGTGCTCATGAACCACCAGATCGCCCACGGACAGGTCGGTGAAGCTCTCCAGCTTACGGCGGTTGGTGGCGGCTTTTTTGGTCTTGCGCCGCACGGGGACGCCCTGCCCCTCGGTGAGAATCGCAAGGTGCAGATCGGGGTACTCCACACCAGCCGACAGGCCGCCCACACACACCATCACCTGACCGGGCGGGGGCAGCTGAGTAGGACGGAACTCCACGGCAGACGTTATCTTTTGCTCCCGGAGCAGGGTCTGCAGGTTCAGGGCACGCTGCTCGCTGCCCACCAGCACCAGAGTGGAAAACCCGCTGCTTTGGTACTGGGCCAGATCCGTCACCGCCGTCTCCAGACTGGCGCCAAAGCCGGGCAGCTGCTTTGCCATGACAGACAGCAGGGTCTTGGGGGGCACAGGGTAGCTGGACAGGGTGAACGAGTCCAGATAGGCCACCGGCCAGTCCTCCAGCCTGTGGTTGAGCTGCTCAAAGCCGACGATCACCTGAGCGCACTCACCGGCCAGCTCACCGCGCTCCATCAGGCTCTTGGCGTCCTCCTCCAGCTGCCAGCTGTAGGTGCGGGCCCGCTCCGCCACCCGGCTGCTCTCGGAAAAGAGCACGCAGGCGTCGCCGGGCAGATAGTCCGCCGCTGTCGCTCCCTCGGGACAGATGTGGGTCAAATAGCGATCCATAGCCGGCAAAGTACGGCCGGCTCCAATGGCCTCCCGGTCTGCCCGAAGGGTAGCTGCCAGCTCGTTAAGCTGTTTTTTCTCCGCCTGAGCCGCCATTTTATCCAGTTTTTCCAGCAGTCCGGTGGTTCCCATGGGCGCAAGCTGAGGCAGCAGCTCAGCAGCAGGCAGGATGCGGACCTTGTCTGTATTTTCGGTACGGCGCTGGCTCTCCGGGTCAAAGTAGCCCATGGCATCCAGATCGTCACCGAAAAACTCCGCACGCACGGGCTGGGCCATCTCCGGGGAGTAAATATCCAGAATGCCGCCGCGCAGGGCAAACTGACCCACGCCCTCCACCTGCTCGCAACGGGTATAGCCCGCTGCGCTCAAGGTCTCGGCCAGCTCGTTGAGATCGTAGACCCCGCCCACCTCCAGAGTGCGGCAGGCCCGCTCCAGTGCGGCCGGACTCATGGTGCGCTGCATCAGACTCTCCACCGTAGCCACCAGCACGGGCAGCTCCCCTGCCCTCATGGCCCGCAGCAGACTCAGCCGTCCATGCTCCCACTGACGGGAAACGGTGGCGGCATTGTGGAAGGTAAAGGCTCGGGCAGACAGAACAGGCACCCGCTCCCCCGTAAGGGCCGCAAGGTCACGGGCCAGTCGGTCCGCCTCCCCCTCGTCGGCACACACCATGACCACGGGCCGTCCGGTGTTTTGACGGATGGCAGCGGCAAAGTGGGCACGGTGCCCCGCCGCAAGACCGGAGACCGCCGCAGGGCACCGACCGCCGTCCATTGCCGCCAGCAGCTGTTGAAATTCATTGAGTTGTTCCAATGCGGACAGCAGCAGTTCCATGCATATTCCTCCCTACTCGGACACGACACAAGCCCCCTCTTTAGAAAAGAGGGGGTGTGTTTATTTAAAGTATAGCCTTAATTTTGGTCGAATGCAAGAAAAACGTTACTTGCCAAAGGCCTCCGGCAGCTCTGCCACCACCGCAGCCAGCAGCTTGGCCCGCCGGATCAGCGAGTCGGCATACATAAACTCATCGGTAGAGTGGGCACGACCACCGATCGGCCCCATAGAGCATACACTGGACGCACCGGCCATGGTGGTATAGGAGGCATCGGAGCCGGACGATGTCAGTTGAGCCGTCATCTCGCCGAACCCGTATTTTATGGAGGTTTGGGCAATGTGGTCGGCCAGGGCGTAGTTGCCCGGGGTGTCATCCATGGGAAGGCGTTCACCGACGATCTTAAAGGTGGATTTTGTCCCGGGTATGTAGGACTTGGCAACTATTCCCTCCACATGATCCCGGATGATCTGGCGCTGTTCCAGCTTCCAATAGCGGTTATAGAGGGTAAACATGGCCTCACCGGGCACGGTATTCGGGGCCGTCCCGCCCTTAATTATGCCGCAATTGTAGGTAATTTGGGCCTGATCGCTGGGCGCCTCGATGTCCAGAATCTTCCGGGCTGCCTCCTTGATGGCACTGATCCCCTCGGCATATTTGCTGCCGGCATGGGTAGCCCGGCCCTCCACATAGACCTCATAGCGGATGGATCCCTTACGGCCCACGGTAATTTTTTCTTCGTTCGTTGTGCCTTCCAGCGTTATTGCAGCTGCGGCCCCCCGGGCGTTGTTTCGGATAAAGTCCTTGCCCGCCTCGCCGGACAATCCCTCGCTGCGCTCTTCATCACCAATGATGATAAATTTAATGGGTCGATCGGTATACCCTGCATCCTTTAATGCGCACATGGTCAGCAGTCCCTGCACCAGACCGCCCTTCATGTCGACCACACCGGGGCCGAAGTATTTGTCTCCCTCCTGCCGGAACAGGGGTTCCTGAAAGGTGCCCCGGGGAAACACCGTATCCAGATGGCCGGTAAAGACCACCGGTGGCAGGGCTGCCCCATCATTATATGTAATAAGCAGACCGTCACCGGCCTTTTCAAAGGGAATGGTGTCCACACGGAACCCTTGCTCCAACGCAAAGTCCCGCAGCCGGGCACCCACCGCATCTACGTCCTGCTTATCGGGGGTATAGCTGTCCATGGACACGATCTGCTGCAGCAGCTGCTTGTGCTGTTCGGCTCGGGCGTCCACGCAGGCAAAAATTTGTTCCGTCATATTGGTCTCCTCTCCCTAGGTCATCCGTTGAAACGGTTCATGGCCTTATCAAGGCCCTGAGACAGGATGCACTCAATGGCATCGGCAGCCTTTTTCACTGCCTGCTCCATTGCCTTTTTGTCCTCGCCCTGAAACTTGCCCAGCACCCAGTCGGCCAGATCGTAGTCCGGGTGGGGCTTTTCCCCCACCCCCAGCCGCACACGGGGGAACTGGTCGGTGCCCAGATGCTGAATGATATTCTTCAGCCCGTTGTGACCGCCGGCGGAGCCGCCCTTGCGGATACGAAGCCGACCCACCGCCAGCGCTGTGTCGTCGGACACCACCAGCACGTGGTCGGCGGGCACCTTATAAAAGTCCACCGCCTGCCGTACGGCCTCGCCGGACAGGTTCATATAGGTGATGGGCTTCATGATCAGCACCTTTTGGCCGCCCAGCTGGGTGGTGTTGGTCAGGGCTCGGTATTTGAGCTTCTGGATGGGGATCCCGGCCCGGTCGGCAAGCTCATCGGCCACCATAAAGCCTACATTGTGGCGGGTATTTTCATACTGGTCGCCGGGATTGCCCAGGCAGACCAGCAGCCAGTCCACACCGCCCGATCGTTTCAGAAACATAACAGCGTCCCTCGCAGACAAATAAGGGGCGGACCGTGGGCCCGCCCCTATCAATGGATTTAGTTGAACAGAGTGGAAACGGAGGTCTCCATAAAGATGTGGCTAATGGCCTCGGCAAACATGTGGGCCACAGAGATGTACTTGATCTTGTCGCACTTGGCGTCGGGCTTGGCAGGCACGGTGTTGAGGAAGATGACCTCCTCCAGAGCGCTCTCGGTAATGTTCTGGATCGCCTTGCCGGACAGAACGCCGTGGGTAGCACAGGCGGTGACATCCTTGGCGCCGCCGATCTTGACCAGAGCGTCAGCCGCATGGCACAAGGACCCGCCGGTGTCCACCATGTCGTCCAGCAGAATGACGTGCTTGTCCTTCACATCGCCGATGATATTCATGACCTCGGAGGAGTTGGCCTTCTGACGGCGCTTGTCTACGATGGCCATGGGCATCTCCAGCTTCTGGGCAAAGGCACGGGCACGGGCCACGCTGCCCACGTCGGGGGAGACGATCATGGTGTCCTCATGGACGGCGGCGTACTTGCGGAAGAAGTGGTCAACAAAGATGGGAGAGCCCAGCAGGTTGTCCACAGGGATATCGAAAAAGCCCTGGATCTGGTTGGCGTGCAGGTCCATGGTCAGCACCCGGTCGGCACCGGCACGGGTGATCAGATTGGCCACCAGCTTGGCAGAGATGGGATCACGGGGCTTGGTCTTGCGGTCCTGACGGGCATAGCCGAAATAAGGGATAACGGCGGTGATACGACCAGCGCTGGCACGCTTGAGGGCGTCGATCATAATGAGCAGCTCCATAAGAGCGTCATTGACCGTGTGCTGCTTGCCGTCCTTCTCAAAGGCGCAGGTAGACTGCACCACGAACACGTCCGAGCCACGGACGGTCTCGTAGATGGAGGCAAAGTTCTCGCCGTCGGAGAAGCTGCCTACCTCGGAGTTACCCAGAGGGATACCCAGTTCCTTGCAGATCTCCAGCGCCAGACCGGGGTTTGAGTTACCGGTGAAGATCTTAATGTCCTTGCCGTGTGCGATCATAGTTCAACTTCCTTCCACTTTTTCTCTTTATCCATTGCGGTTGCCCGCACAAATCACTTTTTGATTTTTTTCTTGCGGTGCTCGGCGGCCCAGCCGGGCTTGACCTGCTGGCGGGCACGGGCAATGACCAGCGCATCGGCCTCCACATCGTGGGTAACGGTGGAGCCTGCGGCGGTATACACGCCGTCTGCCAGAGTAACGGGGGCCACCAGATTGGTGTTGCAGCCCACGAAGCAGTCGCTGCCGATAGTGGTACGGTGCTTGGCATTGCCGTCGTAGTTGCAGGTGACGGTGCCACAGCCGAAGTTGACCCGCTCCCCCACGTCGGCATCGCCCACGTAGGTCAGATGGGCCATCTTGGTGCCCTTGCCCAGATTGCAGTTTTTCAGCTGGACGAAGGCGCCGATCTTGGAGCCCTCCCCCACGTCGCAGTGGGGACGGATATGGGTGTAGGGGCCGATCTCACAGCCGGTGCGGATGACGCTTTCTTCCACCTGAGCGGTGTTGATGATGACGCCGTCCTCCACGGTGGTGTCTGTAAGCATGACGTTGGGGCCAATGGTACAGCCCTCGCCCACAACGGTACTGCCCCGCAGGATGGTGCCGGGCAGAAGCACGGTGCCCTGCCCCACCTGTACTTGCGCATCTACATAGACGGCGTTGGGGTCCATCATGATCACACCGGCCTGGATCAGGGCCTCATTTTTGGCCTTGCGTTCGGCCATGGCGTCATGGGTTTTCTTGAGTACATCTTCCATGCGATTGCCCTCCTTACGACACATCCATCGGTTGGGGTAACGGCACATAACAAGCTGCCGCAACCATTATATCATATATTCCCGATAATTGCGCAGCTTTTTCTCTTTTTATTAAAATATTTTCCAGCCCCATTATCGGGTCTGGCCCTGACCGCTGACGAGGTACTTGTAGCAGCACAGCGCCTCAAGCCCCATGGGACCCCGGGCGTGGAGCTTTTGGGTGGAAATGCCCATCTCACAGCCCAGACCAAACTCCCCGCCGTCGGTAAAGCGGGTGGAGGCATTGTGATAGACCGCAGCGGCATCCACACCAATCTGGAACGTCCGGGCTGCCGCCTCATCCTCGGTCACGATACACTCGGAGTGGCCGGTGGAGTGGGCGGCAATGTGGGCCATAGCCTCCTCCACGCCATCCACCACTTTGACCGCCAGAATATAGTCCAGAAACTCTGTGTCAAAATCCGTCTCCCCGGCGGCCGTGCCTGCAATAACGGCAGCCGCCCCCTCATCCAGCCGAAGCTCCACCGGGGTCTGTCCGGCGGCCCGTCGCTCCTCCACCAGCCGCTGGCGGAGCAGGGGCAAAAAGGCTGCGGCAATATCCCGATGCACCAGACACACCTCGGCAGCGTTGCACACGCTGGGTCGGCTGCACTTGGCATTTTGGACAATGTCCAGCGCCATGTCTGTATTTGCACATTTATCCACGTAGATGTGGCAGATGCCTGTGCCCGTCTCGATGACGGGGACGGTGGCGTTGTCCACGCAGGCCCGGATCAGGCCGGCACCGCCTCGGGGGATAAGCAGATCCACAAGGCCGGAGGCGGTCATCAGCTCGTTGGCGCTGGCCCGGCTGGTGTCCTCCACCAGTCCCAGAGCATCTCCGGGCAATCCGGCACGCTCCAGACCACGCTTTAAACAGTTGACAATAGCCTCGGCAGAGCGGTGTGCCTCCTTGCCCCCACGCAGCACACAGGCAGAGCCTGCCTTCAGGGCAAGCGCCGCCGCATCGGAGGTAACATTGGGTCGGCTTTCATAGATAATGGCGATCACACCCATGGGCACGGCAGTGCGCTCAATGACCAGCCCGTTGGGCCGCTCCTCCCGGTGCAGCACCTGCCCCACCGGGTCGGGCAGATCGGCCACCTGCCGTATGCCCTCCGCCATACCGGCAATGCGCTCCGGACTCAGGGCCAGTCGGTCCAGCATCACCTGAGACACCGTTCCCTTTGCCGCCTCAAGGTCAAGGGCATTGGCCGCCAGAATTTTACTCTGTCCGGCCAGCAGCTCCTCCGCCATCGCCAGCAGGGCATTGTTTTTGGTTTTGGTGTCCGCAAGGGCCATGGCGCTTTTGGCTTCTTTGGCCCGCTCAAGCAGCTGTATTGTGGTCATATTCTCACTCATTTCAATTCCGTTTTGTATTATACTAATCAGATATTACGATTTGTTTTCACTTCTTGCCCAAAAATCGGGTGCCCACGGGCTGTCCGTCCACAATATCGTAGAGCAGCTCGGGCTTGTCACCGTTGGCGATGACCATGTCACAGCCCACCTCGGTGACCAGCTTGGCCGCCCGCAGCTTGGTGGCCATGCCGCCGGTGCCCAGACCGGAGCCCACACCGCCGCCCAGCGCCTCGATGTCGGCTGTGATCTCCTCCACCAGGGGTATCAGCGCCGCATGGGCGTCCCTGTGGGGGTCGGCGGTATACAGACCGTCAATGTCACTGAGCAGCACCAGCAGGTCGGCCCCGACGGTGCAGGCCACGATGGCGCCCAGCGTGTCGTTGTCCCCCACCTTGATCTCAGCGGTGGCTACCGTGTCATTTTCGTTGATGATGGGCAGGGCATCCAGCTCCAGCAGGCGGCAGATGGTATTTTCAAAGTTCTGCCGCCGGTCGTCATGGTCTACATCCTCACCGGTGAGCAGAATTTGAGCCACCGTGTGGTTGTACTGGGTAAACAGCCGGTCGTAGGTATACATCAGCTCACACTGGCCCACCGCCGCAGCGGCCTGCTTGGTGGGCATATCCGCAGGCTTGCCGGGCAGGTTGAGCTTACCCACACCCATACCTATGGCGCCGGAGGAGACCAGCACCACCTGATGGCCGGCATTTTTCAGGTCGGAAAGCACCTTGACCAGATCTTCCACGTGGCGGATGTTCAGCCGACCCGTGGCATGGGCAAGGGTGGATGTACCTACTTTAACTACGATTCTCATGGCAGTTCCCTCACTTTAATTCCAATGTGCGCCTGTAGGCCGCCCTGACCGCCTCGCCGGCCAGCGCCTCAAAGCCGTTGTCCTCCAAGACCTTGACCCCTTGAATGGTCGCCCCTCCGGGGGAGCAGACCGCATCCCGCAGCTCCTTGGGGCTCCTGCCGCTCTCCATGGCCAGCCGGGCCGCACCCTCCAGCATTTTTCCGGCGTACAGCAGGGCCTTTTCATAGGGCAGGCCGCAGTCCGCCCCGCTTTTGGCCAGAGCTTCCATAAACATATAGGCAAAGGCCGGGCCACAGCCGGACACGGCGCAGGCTGCATCGATCAAACGCTCCTCCAGCTCATCCACCAGACCGGCACCGGAAAGCAGCAGCATCAGCTCCTGCTTTTCTTCTTCCGTAACGTCCCGGGTACACAGCTGGATCACGCCTGCCCCAATGGCCGCAGGGGTGTTGGGCATAATACGGGCCACGGGGTAGTCACCCCCTGCCAGCTGACGGATGCGCTCCATGGTCAAACCGGCAGCCATGGTCAGCAGGACAAAGCGGTCGGTACGCAGGGCCAGCACCGGGGCCAGCTCCTCCAGCACCTGCGGCATGATCTGGGGCTTGACTCCAAGGAAGATCAGGCTGCAGTTTTTGGCAGCCCACTGGTTATCCACCACCTGACCGCCCAGCTGAGCGGCCAGCACCTGCGCCTTCTCCGGGGAGCGGTTTGCAAAAAACAGCTCCACCTCCGGCCCCACCATGCGCACAGCCCGGGCCATGGCGCCGCCCATGTTGCCGCAGCCGATAAATCCTACCGTTGTAAACATCCCGGTCGCCTCCTTTTGTATAAGGCTTACTTTGCCCAGTATTATAGCATATGCCGCCACCCTTTTCACCTGTCTGGAAAAATTTTTCCACAATCCTATTGACAGCCCCTGTTGCCCTGTGATATGTTAACTGTACTAATACACGCAATACAGTCAACAGAAAGGAGGGTCGGTATGCTTCATCTGGACTATCGGGATGCCCGCCCCATTTACGAGCAGGTGCGGGACGGGCTGCGTAAGCTGATGGTCACCGGCGTGATCCGACCGGGGGAAAAGCTGCCTTCCGTACGCACTCTGGCAAGCACGCTGGCCATTAACCCCAACACCATTCAAAAGGCCTATGAGTCCCTTGAGACCGAGGGGTACGTCTACTCCGTGGCCGGCAAGGGCAGCTTTGCCGCCCCCCAGAGCGGTGTTGACACCCACCGCCGTGACCGTCTGCTGGAGCAATGGCAGGCGCTGACGGCCGAGCTTTTGTATCTGGGCGTGTCGGCTGAAGAGCTCAAGGCCCGCATGGACAACGAAGGAGGTAACACAGATGATTCAGATCGATAACGTGGTCAAGACCTTTGACGGCTTTCGTGCTCTGGACGGGCTGACCATGCAGGTGGATCGGGGCTCCATTTACGGCCTCGTGGGCCCGAACGGAGCCGGAAAATCCACTATCCTGCGCCATATCGCAGGCAGCTACCGTCCCGACTCGGGTACAGTTCTGGTGGACGGTCAGCCGGTGTACGAAAACCCCGCCGTCAAGCGGCGTATCTTCTCTATCCCCGATGAGCTGTACTTTTTCGGCTCCGCCTCCACCCGGGACATGATGAAGTTTTACCGGGGCATCTACCCCAGCTTCGACTCCGCCCGCTATGAGGCCCTGAAGGAGGCCTTTCCCGGTGTCAGCGAGCGCACCCCCATCCGCCGCCTGTCCAAGGGCATGCAAAAGCAGTCCGCATTCTGGCTGGGCCTTTGCTGTCTGCCCGACCTGATGGTGCTGGACGAGCCGGTGGACGGCCTCGACCCGGTCATGCGCCGGCAGGTGTGGTCTCTGCTGATGAACGACGTGGCCCAGCGGGGCACCACGGTGCTGGTGTCCTCCCACAACCTGCGTGAGCTGGAGGATGTGTGCGACCATGTGGGGATCCTGTCCCACGGCAAGGTGCTGCTCCAGCGGTCTTTGACCGACCTGCAGGACAACATCGTCAAGGTGCAGGCGGTCTTTCACGAGCCGGAGCTGCCCACGCTGCCCGAGGGCACGGAGCTGCTCCACGCCGCCCAGACCGGGCGCATCCACACCCTGATCATCCGGGGCAAGTCCGACGAGGTGACCAACCGACTGACTACCCTGCAGCCCGTGCTGCTGGATGTGCTGCCCCTTACATTGGAAGAGATTTTTATTTACGAACTGGGAGGTGAAGACTATGAAGTCCGTGACATCGTGCTGTAACGCTACCCTAATGCGGAAAAATCTCACCCGCTTTTGGCCCATCTGGGCCCTTTACACCCTGATCTGGGCCTATGCTCTGCCCATAAATTGCCTGATGATGCAGCAGCAGAGCTGGCGTGCCGCCTCGCTGCTCCAGCGTGTGCAGGACTTCGCCCGTGACATCCCCCATATGCTTGGTTTTGGCGTATTTATGTCCTTTTCCTTTGGCATTTTGACCGCCATGGCCATGTTCTCCTACCTGTATAACAACCGCTCTGCCGGTCTGTTCCATTCCCTGCCCATGCGTCGGGAGACCCTGTTCTTCACCGGCTACCTGTCCGGCCTTGTCTGCCTGCTGGGCCCCAACCTGCTCATCTGGCTGCTCACGCTGGGCACAGAGGCCATGTGCGGCTATGTGGATTTCTACACCATCACCCTGTGGCTGCTGGCTCAAAGCGCCATGTGCCTGTTCTTCTACTCCTTCGCAGTGTTCTGTGCCATGTTTACCGGGCATCTGCTGGCACTGCCGGCCTTTTACGGGATCCTTAACTTTTTGGTGACGGCGGTAGCCGGCCTGCTGGACACCCTCTTTGATTCTTTTTTGTACGGCTATGTGGGTCTGTCCACAAATCTGGAGCAAATCGTCCTATGGCTCACCCCCACCGTTCAGTTGGGCTCCCAGCTGCGCTGGTACCATGTGGCCGCCACGGACTCCTATGAGTTCTTCGGCGCTCTCACCCTCTGGGTCTACGCCCTGGCCGGCCTTGTCCTTGCCGCTCTGGCCCTGCTGGTCTACCGTAAGCGGCACGTGGAGTCTGCCGGAGATGTGGTCTGTGTAGGTATAATGCGGCCCATCTTCAAATATGGTTTTGCCCTTTGTGTGGGCCTGTTCTTCGGCTACTGGCTGTATGCCGTCTTTGGTCTGGAGGCCCCCGGTGGGCTGACGGGCAGCCTGATCATCTGGACGGTCATCGGTTACTTTGCCGCCCAGATGCTGCTGAAAAAGACCTTCCGGGTGTTTAAGGACTGGAAGGGCTGCGTGGTTCTGGCCGCTGTGGTGGCTCTGGGTATCACCGGCCTGCGGCTGGACGTAATGGGCTTTGCCGACCGTGTCCCTCAGCCGGAGCACGTGACCTCTGTATTCGTTCATGGCATGGGCAGCTATCCCTATGACTCCGGCCGGGATTTTGCCGTGGATACGGAGGATCGGGAGCTGATCCACAAGACGCTGGCCCTGCACAAGGCGCTGGTGGAGGAGCATAAGAAGCCTTGGCCCGGCACCTACAATCACGTGGAATATATCCGACTGGCTGTGACCTACGAGCTGGATGACGGCACCCGCCTGTCCCGGGACTACGGGGTCAACGTCCCCATCGGCTCCCCCCTGTCTCAGGTGGCGGAGGACTTCTACTGTAACCCGGCTCTGGCCAAGCTCTCCTACGAGCTGCATGAGATCGACCCTCAGCTTTTGCTCAACGCCGAGGTCTCCAGCCTCTGGTCTGCTCAGAACGAATCCACCACCCGTTGGGAGCTGTGGGATCACAAGCTGTCCGACACGCCCTACTCCAGTCGGCACGACGCCCTCACAGCCCTCTATGTGGCAGTTTTGGAGGACTATGAACAGGGCAATCTGGGCAAGCGGTACTTCAACAATCTGGACGCCCAGCGTCAGAACAACACCTACACCGCCGATCTGACCCTGTACTGGACCGACCCGGAATACTTCAATGGTGACCTTGCCTCTGAGGATGCCCGGTATTCCTACCACGACGCTGTCTCCATCACCCTCACTCCGCAGGCGGAAAACACCCTGTATGTACTGGAACAGCTGGGTGTCATCAACCAGGATCGCACCCTGAACCTCTATCGGAATGTGGTCGACGAAAAAGAGCAGGCCTCCCTCATCGACCTTGATCCCAATTCCATGCCCAAGGATCTTCCCTCCGCCATGGCCATCATCGGCGGTGCCGACGGCCCTACCTCTATAACCGTGGCCACCGGCGTCAGCTGAATGACCGCCTCTTACCCCCGGAGCAGAAGCTCCGGGGGTTTCAATGTGTCAAGATATGCCGATTTTTCGGGTATTTTCCGCAGAATTACCCGTTGCACATACCTATACTTGTTCGGTATAATAGAAATAATCGGACCATATGTGTCCACCTACAGGAGGTTATCATCCATGCGAGAGATCTATGTTGTCAATTGCTGCCGCACCGCCGTCGGTGCCTTTGGCGGCAGTCTGAAGGATGTCCCCGCCGCCGAGCTGGGCGCCACTGTGGTCAAGGAGGCTCTGTCCCGCTCCGGCCTTTCCCCCGAACAGGTGGACGAGCTGATGTTTGGCTGTATCCTCACCGCCGCTCAGGGTCAGAACGTGGCCCGTCAGGTGGGCGTAAAGGCCGGCCTGCCCTACTCCGTACCTGCCTATACCGTGGGCATGGTGTGCGGCTCCGGCATGAAGTCCGTCATTGAGGGCGCCCGTGCCATCCTCTGCGGCGACGCCGAGGTGATCGTGGCCGGCGGCACCGAAAATATGTCCTCCGCCCCCTATGCCCTGCCCGATGAGCGCTGGGGCGGCCGCATGGGCGACAAAAAGGTGGTAGATACCATGATCCGTGACGGTCTGTGGGACGCCTACAACAACTACCACATGGGCACCACCGCAGAGAATATCTGCGACGTGTGGGGCATCACCCGCCGGGAGATGGACGAATTTGCTGCCGCCTCCCAGCAGAAGACCGAGGCCGCCATGGCCGCCGGCAAGTTTGAGGACGAGATCGTGCCTGTTACGGTCAGGAAGAAGAAGGAACTGGTGGAGTTTAAGGTGGACGAGTACCCCAAGGCCGGTGTCACCGCCGACTCTGTGGCCAAGCTGCGTGGGGCATTCCCCGTTGGCCCCGAGGGCGTGGAGGACGAGATCGTCCACACCTTTGCGCTCACCGGTGTCCACGCTGAGGACGCCAGCAAGCACGAGCCCCGTGTCACCGCCGCCAACGCCTCCGGCATCAATGACGGTGCCGCCGCCATTGTGCTGGCCTCCGGCGAGGCCGTTGCCAAACACGGTCTCAAACCCATGGCCAAGCTGGTTGGCTGGGGTCAGGGCGGTGTGGACCCCAAGATCATGGGCGTGGGCCCCGTCCCCGCCTCCCGTCAGGCCATGGACCGGGCCGGCGTGACCATCGAGGACATTGATCTGGTGGAGGCCAACGAGGCCTTTGCCGCCCAGTCCATCGCTGTGGCCCGTGAGCTGGGCTTTGACATGGATAAGGTCAACGTCAACGGCGGTGCCATCTCCATCGGCCACCCCGTAGGCGCTTCCGGCGCCCGCATCATCGTCACCCTGCTTCACGAGCTGGCCCGTCGTCCCGAGGCCAAGCGGGGGCTTGCTACCCTGTGTATCGGCGGCGGTATGGGTGTGGCAACTGTATTTGAAAAGTGCTGATTTTCGCATTATTTAAGGGAGTTCCATGAGGAACTCCCCTTTTTTCTCCCCAGACTTATCAACTGCGCCTGCAAATATCTGCTTTTTCTCCGTCTTTACATCCTTTTTCGCCTGTGCTATACTGACCCTGTCAACAACATACACCTGCTTCGTGGCCCGTCCGGGGTGTTTTTTACCGCACGGGCTGAACAAGACAATGGGGTGCAACTCCCCAACGGTACCGCCGCTGTAAGCGATCAAACCCCTCCCACGGCGAAAGCCAGTCACTGGAGTCCCCTCCGGGAAGGCGGGAGGCCGGGGCTACGCCCCAGTCGCAAGTCAGAAGACCTACGAAGCTGAGCCATCCGCAGCCGGACGTGTTTTATCCGGGCTGTGGTCACTTTGTGTGCGGAAAATCGGCCGCAGCATCCCCCGGGGTGCTGCGGTTTTTTTATACAAGGAGGTCATCCCATGAAGAAAAAGCTTTTGTTTGCCGGGGTACTCGCCCTGCTCATGGCCCTGTTCGCAGGTCTATATGTCTTTACCCGGCCCGTCCCGGTAACCGGGGACAAGACCATCTGCGTTCAGGTGGTACAAAAGGACCAGTCCCGGCATGATTATACCTACGAGACGCAGGAGGAATATCTGGCGCCGGTCCTCACCCGGAGCGGTCTTGTTAAGGGAGAACAGGGCCCCTACGGCTTTTATATTATGGAGGTAGAGGGTCAGCGGGCCGACTACACGCTGGACGGCGCCTACTGGGCCCTCTATATTGGAGAGGACTACGCCACTTCCGGGGCCGACACCACCCCCATCCACGACGGCGACCTGTTCCGTCTGGTATATACCCTTGCGTAAGCCTGTATTCGCCGCCGCCCGGCAGGCGGCACTGTTTGGAATGCTTGGGGGCCTTACCTTTGGTGCCAAGTTTGTGATGGCAGGCCTGCCTAATATTGAGCCGGTCTCCCTGATGGTCATGCTGTTTGGTGTCTTATTTGGCAAGAAGTCCCTGTTTCCCATCTATACCTATGTTTTTTTGGAGTTTGCTCTTAACGGTCTGGGTCTTTGGTCTATCCCATACCTGTATGTCTGGCCTCTATTGGCTCTGATGGCATGGCTGCTTCGCAGTATGAACAGCTCCTTGGGTTGGGCTATGCTTTCGGGTGTCTTTGGACTGCTCTTTGGCGCCCTTTGTGCTCCCGTTTCGCTGGCGGTGGGCGGCCCGGCCTTTGCCCTGAGCTGGTGGCTCAGCGGACTTGGCTTTGATTTGCTCCACTGTGTGGGCAACTTCGCTTTGGCCATGATCCTCTTTCTTCCTCTCCGGCGTCTGCTATCCCGACTGCTTTCGTGGACAGAATAAGCAAATTACTATTTTTCACGATTTCATCCTGTTTTTTGAGATTATTTGATTTTCTCGACCGTTTGCGCCTTTTTCTTCTTCCAGAATATGGTAATTTATTGCCAGAACAAGGAAGGGAGCGCCCAAACATGGCTCTGCTGCAAAAGAAGTGCCGGTCAGGGGATAGCATTGTATCCCTGCCCATCTGTGACATTCGGCCCAATCCCGATCAGCCCAGACGAGCCTTTGATCCGGGGGCACTGGAGGAGCTTGCCGACTCCATCCGTGCCCTTGGTATCCTGCAGCCGCTTACGGTCCGCAAGACCACAGAGGGCTGGGAACTGGTGGCCGGCGAGCGGCGGCTGCGTGCGGCGGCTCTGGCCGGTCTGGAGCGCGTTCCCTGTATTCCCCTGCAAATCAACAGTCAGGACGCCTCTCTCCTTGCCATTGTAGAAAATCTACAGCGTCAGGATCTGGACTTTTTGGAGGAAGCCCTCGCATTGGACAAGCTCCTGCGTACCTATTGCCTGTCTCAGGACGAAGTGGCCCGTCGCATAGGCAAGTCCCAATCCGCTGTCGCCAACAAGCTGCGGCTGCTCCGTCTGCCATCCTCTGTTTTGGTCAATCTGCGCAACGCAGGCATGTCCGAACGCCACGCCCGTGCCCTGCTGCGGCTGGAAAGCGACCACCGTCTGGAGTCTGCGGCCGACTATGTGATCCGACATAAGCTTACAGTCTCCGCTGCAGAGCAATACATCAGCACCCTCCTCACCCCAAAACCTCAGAAGCCACGCCGAGCCTATATTCTTAAGGACGTTCGGCTTTTCCTGAATAGCGTGACCCGTGGGTTGACCATGATGCGCTCTGCCGGCGTAGAGGCCTGTTGTCAGCGGCAGGAAACCGATGACTCCATTTGCCTTACCATTCGTATTCCCAAGCAATAACCACACCTCCCTCGCTCCCTCCCGGCGATTGTTTCACGTGAAACATTCACCGGAGGGGGCTTTTTTATAGCGCTTTCATCTTTTTTCTAAAATACATGAAAACAGTTGAAAAACCGGCGTTGCATTGATATAATAATCGTGTATTGCTATGTGAATCTTATCTGTGGTGAAAGAAGGGACAGGCCAATGGCAAAGATCATCGCCGTTGTCAATCAAAAGGGTGGAGTGGGCAAGACCACCAGCACGGTCAATTTGTCTGCCGCCTTGCACGCCAAGGGTTTGCGAACTCTTATGTGTGACTTTGACCCTCAGGCAAACGCCACTTCCGGTCTGGGCGTGGACAAGAACAGGGCCACCCCCAGCATCTACGATGTGCTGATTAACGGGGCGGAGCCTCAGCGAGCCGTAGTGCACACCAAATACGGTGATGTGCTGCCTGCCAACAAGGCCCTTGCCGGTGCCGGCGTGGAGATGATTGCTTTGGAACGCCGGGAGTATCTGCTCAAGGATGCCCTGTCGCAGCTCTCCGCCTCCTATGACTTTATTTTTATTGATTGCCCGCCCTCTCTGGAGCTGCTTACCCTCAACGGCCTGTGCGCCGCAGACTCGGTATTGGTCCCCGTCCAGTGCGAGTACTATGCTCTTGAAGGGCTGAGCGATTTGCTCTCCACGGTACGCAGAGTTAAGCAGGCACTGAATCCCCGTCTGGAGCTGGAGGGTGTCCTGCTCACCATGTACGACGGCCGCACAAACCTGTCCATTCAGGTAGCTGAGGAGGTCAAACGCCACTTCCCCGGCAAGGTCTATGCTACTGTGATCCCCCGCAATGTGCGCCTTTCCGAGGCTCCAAGCCACGGCAAACCGGTAATTGCATACGATCCCATTTCCCGTGGAGCCGAAGCGTACACGGCTCTTGCCGAGGAGTTTGCATCAAAAAACCGATAACTGTTTTCTCGATTGTTTCACGTGAAACGTCTTTCTAACCCTCTTACAACAAAGGAAGGTGCTTTATGGCCAAACGAAACATTGAAAAGGGGTTGGGTCGAGGCCTTGACGCTCTGCTGGGCACTCCTGAGGTACAGACCGCCCAGTCATCAGGCAATTCCATTCTCCTGCCCATCTCACAGGTGGAGCCGGGACTGAATCAACCCCGTAAGCGCTTTGAGCCCGAGGCTCTGGCCGAGTTGTGTGAGTCAATTCAGACCCACGGCATCATTCAGCCCCTGACCGTCCGACGTCTGTCATCCGGTTACTATCAAATTATTGCCGGCGAGCGTCGCTGGCGTGCGGCCAAAATGGCCGGCCTCAACGAAGTCCCCGCCATGATCATTGAAGCCGACGACCGCAAGGTCATGGAGCTGGGCATGATTGAAAACCTTCAGCGTGAGGACCTGAACCCGGTAGAAGAAGCCAAGGGCTATCAGGTGCTCATGAAGGAGTACGGACTGACCCAGGACGAGGTCGCACAGCAGATGGGCAAATCACGACCCGCCATTGCCAACACCCTGCGTCTGCTGGCCTTACCGGAGGCAGTCCTGATTTTACTGGAAGAAGGCTCCCTGTCAGCAGGACATGCCCGGGCCATTCTGGCCGCCCCCAATGAGGAGCTCCAGATTCAGGCCGCCCAGATGACCGCCACCCAAAACCTTTCTGTGCGTCAGACCGAAGCTCTGGTCAAAACCCTGCAGAAATCACTGGTCGAAAAGCCCGCAAAGTCTACGCCCGCAAACGATATCCGCATTTATCTGGCTGACGTGGAGAAGTCCCTTGCTTCACGCTTTGGCCGCAAGGTGCGTGTGGTAGACAAGGGCAAAAAGGGCCGCATCGAGTTGGAATACTACGATACCGACGACCTGAACGCACTGCTGGATCTCTTGGAGCAGGTGAAGGGAGGGGGCCGGTAAATGAGCACAGAAGAAATGCCCGTTTCCTCTCAACCGGAGACCCCCAAGAAAGAAAGCCATCGTCCCCCCGCACTGGTCAATTATCTGGTGATTTTGTTTTCAATCGCATTTTTACTGCTGTTTCTTTCTTACTTTATGCAGCAGCGTCAGTCCGATCAAGAGGTCATTGAGGGCCTTCAGCAGAACAGCTCAGCCATGCAATCCGTCCACGCCCTGATCTCACAAAACGAGACTCTGCGCAGACAGCTGTCACAGGCCGACTTCGACTATGCCGCTCTTGAAAAGCGAACTCAGGAACAGCTGGAGGAGCAGCGCAGGAGCACCCTTGCTCTGGACTGGCTGTGGCGCATTGAACGAGAGTTCTTTCAGCGCCGCTACTCGGCTGCACGCAGCCTAATGAAGGACTTTGAGGAAACCGGCTTGAAGGACAGCCTGCCCGCCGCCTCACTGGTGGATCCGGACTACCGAAGTCCTCTGGAGCAGTATCAATCCATGTACGACCAGCTCTTCTAAAAACCGACCGCAACGTTTGCTATAATATGTAAATGATGGGAGAATTTACCAATGCTTGATATTAAATTTATTCGTGAAAGTCCCGAGCTTGTTAAAGAAAACATTAAAAAGAAGTTTCAGGATGCCAAGCTGCCTCTGGTAGACGAGGTGCTGGCTCTGGACGAGGAGAACCGTGCTTCCATGACCCGTGCCAACGAGCTGCGCTCCAGCCGTAACTCTCTGTCCAAGCAGGTCGGCATGCTCATGGGTCAGGCCAAGAAGGATCCCTCCAAGCTGGCGGAGGCCGAGGCCGTCAAGGCTCAGGTGAAGGCCAACGCCGAGGAGCTGGCCGCTCTGGAGGCCAAGGAGACCGAGCTTGCTGAAAAGATCCGCAAGATCATGCTCACCATCCCCAATATTATCGATCCCTCCGTGCCCATCGGCGAGAGCGACGAGTTTAACGTAGAGGTGGAGCGCTTTGGCGAGCCCGTGACCCCCGACTTTGAGGTGCCCTACCACACCGAGATCATGGAGCGCTTCAACGGTATCGACATGGACAGCGCCGGCCGTGTATCCGGCAACGGCTTCTACTACCTCATGGGCGACATTGCCCGCCTGCACTCCGGCATTCTGGCCTACGCCCGTGACTTTATGATTGACAAGGGCTTTACCTACTGCATCCCCCCCTTCATAATCCACGGCAACGTGGTGGAGGGCGTTATGTCCCAGACCGAGATGGACGCCATGATGTATAAGGTAGAGGGCGAGGACCTGTATCTGATCGGCACCTCCGAGCACTCCATGATCGGCAAGTTTATCGACCAGATGATCCCCGAGACCAGCCTGCCCCAGACTCTGACCTCCTACTCCCCCTGCTTCCGCAAGGAGAAGGGTGCTCACGGTATTGAGGAGCGCGGCGTATACCGCATCCACCAGTTTGAAAAGCAGGAGATGGTGGTGGTCTGCAAGCCCGAGGACTCCATGGCCTGGTACGAGAAGATGTGGCGCTACAGCGTGGAGCTGTTCCGCTCCATGGACATCCCCGTGCGCCAGCTGGAATGCTGCTCCGGCGATCTGGCCGACCTGAAGGTCAAGTCCTGCGACATCGAGGCCTGGTCTCCCCGTCAGCAGAAATACTTCGAGGTCTGTTCCTGCTCCAACCTGGGCGATGCTCAGGCCCGCCGCCTGAAGATGCGTGTCAAGGGCGAGAACGGCACCTACCTGCCCCACACCCTCAACAACACCGTGGTGGCTCCTCCCCGTATGCTCATTGCCTTCCTGGAGAACAACCTGCAGGCCGACGGCAGCGTAAAGATCCCCGCCGTCCTGCGCCCCTATCTGGGCGGTATGGAAGTCATGCTCCCCAAAAAGTAATCCCCTTTGTATTCTGTTGCCCGATTAATACTGTAAGTATTTGTTTTTGACAAAAGAAAGAGAGGATTTGCAAACATGAAGAAGTTTTTTAACGAGTTCAAGACCTTTGCCATGCGCGGCAATGTGATCGACCTGGCTGTCGGCGTTGTCATCGGCGGCGCCTTCGGTAAAATCACCACCTCCATCGTCAACGACATTATCATGCCCTTCATCTCCATGCTCACCGGCGGCATCAACTTTGCCGACTGGAAGTGGGTGCTCAAGGAAGCTGTCGCCAATGCCGAGGGCGTGATCGACCCTGCCACCGAGGTGGCCATCAAGTACGGCAACACCATTGCCATCATCCTTGACTTTATCATCATCGCCTTTGCTGTGTTCTGTCTGGTCAAGGGCATCAACAGCCTGCACCGCAAGAAGGAAGAGCCCGCCCCCGAGCCTGCTCCCGAGCCCGAGCCTTCTGCCGAGGAGAAGCTGCTGACTGAGATCCGTGATCTGCTCAAGGAGAAGAACTAATGGATCAGCAGGACAACACCCCCGTCCGTGAGGACGGCGACCTGACCTACACCCCGGCCTCCCCGGTCAAGCGGGCTATGGCATGGATCGGCGTGGTGTATATGGTGATCATCACCGCCCTGTCCACCTACCACATCTACACCCGCACTGCTCTCCATGGGCTTGCCCCCCTGCTGGCCGTCCCCGGCCTTGTGGGTCTGGGCATTGTCAGTCTGGTCAGCTTTAAGAGCACCGGAAAGCCGGCCAAAACTTCGGCCTTTGCCCTTGCTCTGGCCTGCTGGGTGGCAGCCGCCGTGCTTCTGCTGCCCGGCATTGCCGGTCTTATGAGCAACTTTACCTGATCGGGAGGCACCATGAAGGATATCATCTCTGCCGGACTTGATCGGCTGGGCCTTTCTCAGCGTGTGCCGGCCACATCCGCAGAGCAGCTGACCCGCTATGGCCAACTGCTTTTGGAGAAAAATCAGGTCATGAACCTCACCGCCATCCGGGAAGAGGACAAGGTGGCCCGTCTGCATATGCTGGACAGCGCCGCTCTGCTGACCTGCGCCGAGCTTGAGGGTAAAACCGTCATTGACGTAGGCACCGGGGCCGGTTTTCCCGGTATGGCTCTGGGCGTCCTCGTCCCCTCCGCCCGCATCACCCTGCTGGACAGCCTGGGCAAGCGGGTCAACTGGCTGGGCGAGGTGGCCCGGCAGCTGGGTCTGGACAACGTCACCGCCATCCACGCCCGGGCCGAAGAGCAGGCTCTGGTCAAGGGTTTTCGGGACAGCTTTGACTTTGCCACCGCCCGTGCCGTAGCCGATCTGCGCCTTTTGTGCGAGCTTTGCCTGCCCTATGTCAAACCGGGCGGCGCATTTCTTGCCATGAAGAGCGTGGACTGCGATGAAGAGCTTGCCTCTGCCGCCCACTGCATCAAGCTTTTGGGCGGTCGGGTAGAGGACTGCGTGGATTACACCATCCCCGACACGGATATTGTCCACCGGGTGGTGATCATCCGCAAGCTGGCCCCCACCCTCAAGGGATACCCGCGAAAGTGGGCGAAAATCCAAAAAGAGCCCCTGTGACCGACATTTTGTCATTTCTCACGAGATCAGCACAGGGTAAATTTGTCACTTTAAATCATTGACGCGCCAAAGTTTTATGGTACACTTTATTTAGTGAGATTGGAGGCCGTTCATGGCTATGGGAACTGCGATCGTCGTTGCCTCCGGCAAGGGCGGCACGGGCAAGACCTCTTTGACCGGAGGGATCGCCGCGTGCCTTGCACGCCTTGGCCGCAAGGTGCTGTGCATCGATATGGATATCGGCCTGCGCAATCTGGACATCAGTCTGGGTATGAGCGACCGGGTTCTCATGGACTTCTCCGATGTGGTGGAGGGGCGCTGCGAGCTCAGCCGTGCGGCCGTTGCCCACCCCGACCTGCCCGGTCTTGCCATGCTTACCGCTCCCACCCATCTGCCGCAGGGGGTGACAGAGGCCTCCATGACCGCTCTACTCGATCTGGCCCGTTCCCAGTACGACTATATCCTGCTGGATGCCCCGGCCGGTCTGGACGCCGGCTTCCGTCTGGCCTCCTGTGCCGCCGACCGCGGCATTGTGGTGGCGACCAGCGATGCCTCCTCTCTGCGGGACGCCCAGCGCACCGTAGGTGAGCTGAGCCGACTGCCTCAGGTACATCTGGTGATGAACCGGGTGCAGCCCAAGCTGCTGCGCCGTATGCGCACCACCATTGATGACGCCATGGATCGGGCCGGTCTGCCCCTGCTGGGCATCGTCCCTGAGGACAAGCAGGTCATTCTGGCCGCCAATGCCGGCCGTCCCCTCATCCTCAAGACCCGTCGGGGCGCTGCCAACGCATACCTCAACATCGCCAAGCGTCTGGAGGGTCGACGCACCCCCATCATGAAGATCCGCTGACTGTATTCCAAGGAGGGATGTCATTATGAATATCGCGCTGATGAGCCATGACAACAAAAAAGAGCTGATGATCCAGTTCTGTATCGCATATTGCGGTGTTCTGGCAAGACACACCCTTTGTGCCACCAACAGCACCGGCAAGCAGGTCAACGAGGCCACCGGTCTGCCCATCAACCTGTTTTTGTCCCATGAGCACGGCGGTATTCAGCAAATCGGCGCCCGCATCGCCTACAACGAGATCGATCTGGTGCTCTTCTTTGACGATCCCGCCACCAACGATCTGGCCGCCGATGCCAGCTATATCTGCCGCCTGTGCGACCAGTACAACGTCCCCTTCGCCTCCAACGTAGCCACCGCCGAGGTGCTTATCCACGGCCTGTCCCGGGGCGATCTGGATTGGCGTGACATCGTCAATCCCAAGACTGCACCTTTTGCGGTATAATCCTTGACTTTTTGCCCTGTTTCAGTTAGGATTGTCTTTGTTGATAACCGCTATGACGGCGCATGAGTAACCGGACGTCCCCCGACAGAGAGAGGCCTCACAGGTTGAGAGGGTCTCAGGGCAGGGCCCCGGCGAAGACAGCGTCACCAGCGGGCCCGGAGACGGGTGCGGTCCCCTTCCCGCAACAGAAGGTCAAAGGGGCGCTCTGCGCCTGAATTTGGGTGGCACCACGAAGCGTAACGCACACGCTCTCGTCCCAAACAGGGGACGAGAGCGTGTTTTTGTCCCCCCTCCGCCGCCTTTGGCGGCACCTCCCCCGCAAGGGGGGAGCTGTCACCGCTGCAGGCGGTGACTGAGGGGGTGATGCCCCCACTCTCTACTTTTAACTCTCCCGAAAGGAACTGATATTATGGCAAAAGTACAGCC
>JAZOBP010000155.1:0-2865 GCA_045596065.1 Lawsonibacter sp.
GGGAGTTTCACAATCACGCCGGCAACAGCAGCACCGCCTCCAATGTCAGCGTGCTCAATTTTGTGTGCAAAAGTCCGGCCATGAAGCGGCTGGAGGGCAAGATCTTCCGCCTGAGCGCACAGGAAAAGGGGCTTTTGTCCGCTCTGTTTTCCGAAGGGCTTGCCTGCTACCGGCTGGAGGACGAGCATGACCCTCTGCATCCCCGGCTTTCTGCCATAGAACCGGCCCCTCTGGGGGGCAGTCAGATGATCAAAAATCTTCTGGAGCTATTTTTGATCCTGTTATGCCGCAGTACCGATGCGGTGGAGAAGGAAACCCGCCGCAGCTACGTCATCGACGGAGCGGACGTACCCTACGATGTCAAGGAGCTGCTGGATTGTCTCAACGACCATATATACGGCACCATCACCATTGCCGAGCTTGCCAAACAGCTTGACCGAAGTCAAAGCTCCGTCAAGCAGCTCTTTGCCCGGTATCGTCCCGGAGGTATCATCCGTTACTATAATGAGCTGAAGATCAGGGAAGCACGCAGACTGATACGGGAAGGGCGGTATAATATGTCCCAAATCTCCGATCTGCTGAATTTTGACAGTCCGCAATACTTCTCCAAATGTTTCCGTCAGGTGACCAACATGACCCCCAGCCAGTATAAGGCATCCATCCTGCGATAGAGACATAAATGGCTCGCTGCATAAGCAGCGAGGCATTTTTGATCAGAAGGGGAACAGTTCCTTTTCAAGCTCGGCCGTAAGGGGACGGCCATACTCACACAGCTGGAAGGCTTCAGCAAAGTGGATGGTATCGGCTTTCTCCTTGCCGTAGCGGGCCTCCAGCTCTTTGCGATACACGGCGGCAGGTACGGCCTCGCGGTGTTCATCGTGGGAGTGGCTGTGATAGGGGGCCAGCTCCTCAAGGGTCAGGGGTCTGCCGGTGCGGGGCACGGGCTTGCCGTGGAGCCATGCGAGCCGCTCCTTGGGGTCGGTGGGGACCTGATCCAGAATCTCGGCCGTGTAGGGCAGCCACTCATAAAACTGGGAGACATGACAGTTGAGCATCTCCATCTTACGGTCCAGCACATCGTCAATGCCCACGGTGACATCGGCACGGAAGGGGGGATTTTTAAACTGATCGTAAAAGTACATGATCACCGGCATACGGCGCATGGCAGGGGCTTCGGGGCAGAAGTTGGGTACCGTGAGCAGATAGGAGGCGTCCTGCACCAGCAGGGAGCAGTTGCGGTGATCGGCGTGGTAGTCGTTGGGACGGCAGCAGAACAGCAGATCGGGGTTGAACGCACGGATCTCACGGGTCATGCGCTTGCGGGTATCCAGATCAGCCATGAGCTCGCAGTCGGGAATGTCCCACACATCATAGGTAAGCCCCGCATACCGGGCCAAGGCCTGAGTCTCGCCGTAGCGGCGGGCGGCAATGTCGGCAGGCTTCATGGACTGATGTCCGCCGCAGCCGTTGAGGGTGGAGAGGAATTTGACCGTGTGGCCGGCCTCGATGAATTTAAGAGCCGTACCGCCGCAGCGGATCTCACAGTCATCGGGGTGGGGGCCGATCATCATAATGCGAAGCTTTCTATCCATTGTATTTGCCGCCTTTCGTGATGGATTTGTGGCAGTAGAGTTAAGTGTATAATCTGATTATAGACCTGTCGCCTCAGACGGTGAGTGCAAAATCAGTTATATTACGAATAAGATCAGACATATGATGCTGAATAATAAAGACAATATTACACGTGCATATTATAAAAAATCCCCACAGGGACTCAGTCTCTGTGGGAATTGCATTTGGTATATTGGTATAAATCAGAGATCCTCCAGATGGCCGGGCTCTACCACACGAATGCCCTTGGCGGACAGGGCGGCAGTGGCAGCAGCATTGTCGGTGACACGGAAGACCATGTAGGCAGAGTCCTTCTGGCCGCCCAGGAAGGCGTAGCCGTACTCCAGATTGATGCCGGCCTCGGAAAGTACGTTCAGCACCTGATTCAGGCCGCCGGGAACGTGGGGGATGGCCACGGCCAGCACAGAGGTGACCGTGCACACATAGCCGGCATCCTTGAGGACGGTGGCGGTGTCCAGAGGACGGTCAACAATGAGGCGGGCAATGCCGAATTCATTGGTCTCGGACAGGGACATGGCACGCATATCGATGTGGTGCTTGGCAAGCTCCTGAGTCAGGGCATTGAGCTCACCGGGCTTGTTTTCCAGAAAGACAGAGATCTGCTTGACGCTCATATTGGCACCTCCTGTTAAATCTTGCGCTTGTCAATGACACGCACGGCCTTGCCTTCGCTGCGGACGATGGACTTGGGAGCCACAAGAGTGACCTTGGCAGCCAGACCCAGCATGGAGCGCAGGCCGTCCACCAGCTGCTTCTGACGCTTGTCGATCTCGCCCAGATTGTCGGTGAACATCTCGGGGGTCATCTCTACCTGTACGTCCAGCGTATCGGTGTGATTGACACGGTCCACGATGATCTGGTAGTTGGCGGCGTAGCCGTGGTTGAGCAGTACGGTCTCGATTTGAGAGGGGAATACGTTGACGCCGCGGATGATGAGCATATCGTCGCTGCGGCCCATGGGCTTGCACATTCTCACATGAGTACGTCCGCAGGGGCAGGGCTCATAGTTCAGCTGGCAAATGTCACGGGTGCGGTAACGCAGCAGAGGGAAGGCCTCCTTGGTGATGGACGTAAACACCAGCTCACCCTTGGAGCCCTCGGGCAGCACCTCGCCGGTCTCAGGGTCAATGATCTCGGCAATGAAGTGGTCCTCGTTGACGTGCATGCCGTTTTGAGCAGAGCATTCAAAGGGCACGCCGGGGCCGGACAGCTCGGTGAGAAGTCGGATCGTAG
>JAZOBP010000156.1:0-3394 GCA_045596065.1 Lawsonibacter sp.
TCACCCGTCATCTTTCCCAGACGTATCAGCAGACCATTGAGGACGCCGTGCGTATGCTGCTCAGCGTGGGTCACGCCATGGCTCCGCGTGCCGCCCAGACGCTCAAGTCTGAGGAGTACGCCCGCTTTGCCGATCTTGTACGCACCACCCTTCAGCAGGGCGGCCGTGTCATCTGGTCGGGCTGCGGCTCCTCCGGCCGTCTGTCCATGCGTCTGGAGCAGTCCTGGCGCAATGGTGTGGACAAGCTCTCCCGTCAGTATCCTCAGGCTGCACAGGCTCTGGGCGAGATGCTTGAACGGGTGGGCAACATCATGACCGGCGGTGACTACGCCGTCATCCGTGCCGCCGAGGCCTTTGAGGACTCTACCCTGCTGGGCCGTGCTCAGGCCAGACAGTGGGCCCTAACGGACCGGGATCTGCTGGTAGGCGTCACCGCCACTGGCGAGACCACCTCCATTCTGGGCCCCGCCGCTCAGGCTCTGGACGACGGGGCAAAGGTGTTTATGCTCATCTGCGCCGATCCTAAGCCTCTGATGGAAAATATGTCCCGTGCCCGTGGCATCTACGATCACCCCAACTGCTCCGTCATGAGCCTGCCATGCGGCCCTATGGCCCTTACCGGCTCCACCCGGATGCAGTCGTCCTCCTTTGAACAGTTTGCCGGCAGCGTGGCTCTGGAGGGTGCATTCCATGACATTCTGCGCCGCTGCGGTGTGGACGCAGACTTCCCCGGCTACGGCTGGTACGGCGAGCAGTTTGCCGCCATGGTGGAACAGCTCATGGGACAAACCTCCGTTTCTCTGCTGGCGCAGGCCACCCGGACGGAACAGTCCGTCTACGAGCAGGGCGGTCTGATCACCCTGTTTGCCCATGAGTACCTGCTGGACGTGCTCACCGATACCACCGAGCGATCCCCCACCTTTATGACGCCGCCCTTCTGCTCGGCGGATATGGAGGGCCAGCCTCAGTCCTGGGCCTTTGTCAAAAACCCCACCTGCACCACACAGCAGGCCTGGACCGCCTGTTTCCTGCGCAGCCCCAACTGCATTGACTGGCCCCGGCAGGCCTATCGGGAGCTGGGCATGACCGAGCGGCAGATCGACGGTATCCCCGACGTCAGTTCCCGAGCTCTGGCCCGCTTCGTTATCGGCAACGAGCCGGCTCCCCTGCGTGAAAACGCCCCGGCCAGCCACGCTCTGTGGGTGGATGCCAAGGCAGCGCCCGACAGCTTCCGTGACCACGCCGCCCGGTATCATACCAGCAGTCAGCTGACTCTGGCCGATGCCGGCGTAACGCTGGCCGATACCGCCATGGATATGTTCCAGCATCTGTGTCTCAAGCTGATGCTCAACACCCTGTCCACCGGTGTCATGGCCCGCATGGGCCGCATCCACGGCAACTGGATGACCAGCCTTGCCATCTCCAACAAAAAGCTCATGGATCGGGGCGCACGCATAATCTCCGACCTATGCGGCATCCCCTACGAGCAGGCGCTGGAGGAGAACTTCTACTCCCGCCTGGTCTCCGACGCTCAGGGCCTGCTGCTCTCCCCCGTTCAGGAGACCATCCGCCGTCTGGGTATGAAGTGAGGTGCTCTATGGAATACATCGGCAATGTGATTCTCCCCGAGGGCGTGCTGCGCGGCTGCAGAGTCGTGTGTGAGGACGGCATCATCCGTGCCATTACCCCCTGTCAGAAAAATGACACCGACCTGCTGCCCTATATCGCCCCCGGCTTTATCGACATCCACAACCACGGTGCCATGGGCCATGACTACATGGAGGCGACCGCCGAGGCCTTTGATGCGGTGCGCCGTCATCTGACCCGTCACGGGGTCACCGCCACCCAGCCCACCACCGTCAGCGCACCCCTGACCCAGCTGGCGGACTTCTTCAAGGCCTACCGAAGCTATCAGTCCCAGGCCGGCGAGGATATGTGCCGCTTTGTGGGCATCCACATTGAAGGCCCCTACATTGCCCCCGCCGCCAAGGGGGCCCATCAGCTGGACACCCTGCTCACCCCGGCAAAGGACGGCTACGGCTGGCTGCTTGATAACCGTGACATCATCGGCGAGGTCACCGTGGCTCCCGAGCTTGCCGGCATGCCCCAGATGATCCGTGACCTGCGTCAGGCGGGCATCGTGATCTCCGGCGGTCACGATGCCGCCGAGCCCGAGGACATTGAAGCGGCGGCCGAGGCAGGCATGAGCCACTGCACCCACATCTACTGTGCCATGTCCACCCTGCACAAGACCAACGGCCAGCGCCGTCACGGCCTGTGTGAGCATGCTATGACCCACAGCAATATCACCGCCGAGATGATCGCAGACAACCATCATGTCCCGCCTCTGCTGGCCAAAATGATCCACAAGGCCAAGGGGGCCGACCACGTATGTCTGGTGTCTGATGCCATTGCCCCGGCCGGTCTGCCCGAGTCCGACGAGCTGTACCGTCTGGGCACCGGCGAGGACTGTACCATGGTACGGGTGGAGGACGGCGTGGCTATGGTGGCCGACCGTTCCTGTTACGCCGGCAGCGTACAGGCGCTGGATCAGATGGTGCGCAATATGGTCTTTGACGCAGGCCTGCCTCTGGCAGATGCCGTGCGCATGGCCTCTCTCACCCCTGCCGGTGTCATCGGTCTGGATAAGTGCTGCGGCAGCATCGCCGTGGGCAAGCGGGCCGATCTGTGTATGCTGGACGCCAGTCTTAACGTAATTCGAACCGTGATCGCCGGCAAGGTGGTCTGGGAAAAAGGAGTGTAACCTATGGAAAAAATCATCAACGGTATGCGCTGCAAGGCCGTGGATACCGAACATGACGTGTACTTTGACATGGCTCTGACCATGCTGGAGGAGATCGTCGCCCACAACCAAAAGGGTGAAAAGACCGTCATGATCGTCCCCGTCGGCCCCACCCAGCAGTACCCCATTCTGGCCGACATGGTCAACCGGCTGGACGTCTCGCTGAAGAACGTGCATTTCTTCAACATGGACGAGTACATGGTCAGCCCCACCCAGACCGTAGGCAAGGACGACCGGCTGAGCTTCTATGGCCGGATGAAGCGTGAGTTCTACGATCTGGTGCGCTACGATCTGGTCATGCCCGAAAGCCAGCGTCACTTCCCCGCCCCCGGTCACGAGGCCGAGTACGACCGCATGATCGAGGAGCTGGGCGGCGTGGATATGTGCTTCGGCGGTCTGGGCATTAACGGCCACATTGCCTTCAACGAGCCGCCCGAAGCAGATGCCCCCATGACGGCGGACGAGTTTGCCGCTCTGGGCACCCGGGTACTGCCCATCTCCCGTGAGACCAAAACCATCAATGCCTACGGCTATCAGCGCGGCGATCTTCGCGGTATGCCCGAATGGTGCATCACCGTGGGTATGAAGCAG
>JAZOBP010000157.1:0-3802 GCA_045596065.1 Lawsonibacter sp.
CGGTAAGCAAACGTGCCGGTGGCACGTTTGTAGCGTAAGCCGGACAGCTACGCTGGCCGGCACTGCGTCCGGTCTTACTCCTCCTCCAGCTTCAACACTGCCATAAAAGCCTCGGTAGGCAACTGAACCGTTCCCAGGGAGCGCATCTTCTTCTTGCCCTCTTTCTGCTTTTCCAGCAGCTTTTTCTTACGGGTGATGTCGCCGCCGTAGCACTTGGCCAGCACGTCCTTGCGCATGGCCTTGACGGTCTCACGGGCAATGACCTTGCCGCCGATGGCCGCCTGGACGGGCACCTCAAAGAGCTGACGGGGAATGTTCTCCTTGAGCTTTTCACAGATGCGGCGGGCACGGCCGTAGGCCTTCTCCCGGTGGGCGATAAAGGACAGAGCGTCCACCTGATCGCCGTTGAGGAGCATATCCACCTTGACCAGATCGCTGGGGCGGTAGCCGTCCAGCTCGTAGTCCAGAGAGGCGTAGCCCTTGGTACGGGCCTTGAGGGCGTCAAAGAAGTCGTAGATGATCTCGCCAATGGGCATAAAGTAGTGCAGCTCCACCAGATTGGTGTCCAGATACTGCATATCCTTAAATTCGCCCCGGCGGTCCTGACACATGGGCATGATGTTGCCTACGTAGTCCGGGGGAGAAATGATGGAGACCTTGGCGTAGGGCTCACGGGCCTCGGTAATGACGCCGGGGTCGGGGTAGTTGTGGGGATTATCCACCCGTACCACGCTGCCGTCGGTCTTGGTGGCCTCGTAGATGACCGAGGGGAGAGTGGTCACCAGATCCAGATCAAACTCACGCTCCAGACGCTCCTGAATGATCTCCATATGCAGCATACCCAGAAAGCCGCAGCGAAAGCCAAAGCCGAGGGCCACAGAGGATTCCGGCTCAAAAGACAGGGATGCGTCGTTGAGCTGCAGCTTTTCCAGAGCGTCACGCAGATCGGGGTATTTGGAGCCGTCCTCCGTGTAAATACCGCAGTACACCATGGCCTGAGCCGGGCGGTAGCCGGGCAGGGCCTCGGTGGTGGGGGTGTCGGACTGGGTAATGGTGTCACCGACACGGGTGTCCTTGACGTTTTTGATGGAGGCGGTAAACCAGCCCACTTCGCCGGCGGTGAGCTTCTGGCAGGAGTCCATGCCCAGAGGCCGCAGATAGCCGCAGTCCAGCACACTGTACTCGGCACCCGAGGCCATCATCCTGACGTTCATGCCCTTTTGCAGGGTGCCCTCCATGATACGGAAATAGACAATGACGCCCAGATAAGGGTCATACTGGCTGTCAAAGATCAGGGCCTTCAGAGGGGCGTTGGGGTCGCCGTAGGGGGCGGGGACGTTGTGTACGATGGTTTCCAGCACGGCGGGGATGTTGATGCCCATCTTGGCGGAGATCTCCGGGGCGTCCATGGCAGGCAGGGCCAGAACATTCTCTACCTCCTCCTTTACCCGCTGGGGGTCGGCGGCAGGCAGGTCGATCTTGTTGATCACGGGCAGGATCTCCAGATCATGCTCCATGGCAAGATAGGTGTTGGCAAGGGTCTGGGCCTCGATGCCCTGAGAGGCGTCTACGATAAGCACGGCGCCCTCACAGGCGGCCAGAGACCGGGACACTTCGTAGTTAAAGTCCACATGGCCCGGGGTGTCGATGAGGTTGAGGTGGTAGGTCTCGCCGTCCTCCGCCTTGTACTCCATGCGTACGGCACGGGCCTTGATGGTAATGCCTCGCTCCTTTTCCAAATGCATGTTGTCCAGCAGCTGAGACTCCATCTGCCGCTGCTCCACCGCACCGCACAGCTCAATCATGCGGTCGGACAGAGTGGATTTGCCGTGGTCAATGTGGGCAATGATGGAAAAATTGCGAATTTTGGACTGATCGGTCATAGTAAAACCTCCTGGGAACTCCGCCCGGGGCGGAAAAAGGTGGATGTTGTGGATTATTTGGCCTCCCGGCCCACGGGGAGCTTGTTCACACGGGCGCCGGTGCTGTGGATAATTTGCAGCAGAGACTGGTAATGGACAGGATAGTCCTTGGCCAGTGCATCGTGGGACATGGGCGGGAAGGGATCGTTATCCTTGGCGTGGGCGGCCAGTGCCTCCATATACTCCACCTGACTGCAGGCCATGTCCGCCGTGGTCATGCCGGCGTTAAAGCGGGGGACGGGGACGGAAAAGAAGTCGGGGTTGTTGGTGCCGGGCGCCTGATGCAGCAGCCGGAACAGGTTGTAGATGGCAGTGGACAGATAGGCCGAGGCGGCACGGATGACCTTGCGGCTGCCCACCTTGCCCAGCAGGTCAAAGAGCATACCAACGGAGTTGACCAGCAGCTTTTTGGACAGCAGAGCCAGCACGCTGCCACGCAGGGAGGTGTCCTTTTCGTTGCTGGCATCGTAGAGATCCTCCGGCTCGATAATGGTGGTGCCGTCCCGGCTCAGGGTGCGGCCAAGGATGAAGTCCGCCGAGACATTGTAGTAGTCGCAGGCCTTGACCACAAAGGCAAGACCCGGCTCACGGATGCCGTTTTCATAGTGGGACAGCAGGGCCTGAGAGATGCCCAGAGCGTTGGCGGCGGTGCGCTGGCTGATGCCCTGCTCCTGCCGCAGCAGGGACAGGGTACGGGAAAACTCTGCATTCATATCTGTGTCACCTCAGGGGATGATTTGTTATTACGGTTAGTATAGTATATCGGATTGAATACCTCCTGTAAACAGTTTTTTGCGATTTCATGAGAAAATGTAGGGACGGACGGGCCGCCCGATCAGCTGAGAAACAGGTCAATATCCTCGATCTCAAGGCCCTCATGAAGGGCCAGGTTGATGCCGTATCCGATGACCTTGGACAGTTCGGCGACACGGGCGTCTATGTCACGGGGGGTGACCATAAGATTTTCCACGCCATGGGCCAGCGTGGGCGGCTCATCCCGGCCCATGAGGTCCATGGCCAAAGTGGCCCCGTCCACCACCGTGGGCACACCGATGGCGATGACCGGAATGCCCAGACTGGTTTTGTCCAGAGCTGCCCGGTGGTTGCCAATGCCCGAGCCGGGCACGATGCCGGTATCCGCCAGCTGGATGGTGCGGCACACCCGGTGCATGGATCGGGAGGCCAGTGCATCCACCGCCAACACACAGGCCGGCCGGAGCGTCTGGCAGACGGCGTGGATCAGGTCACCGCTCTCCATGCCGGTTGTGCCAAGGACGCCGGCGGACAGACTGGCTACCGGACGAAAGTGGGCAAAGTGTTCGGGCAGCTGCTCCACCAGATGCCGGGTGACCATGGTGTGCTGATGCACCAGCGGGCCGATGGCATCGGGGGTGATGGCCCGGTTGCCAAGACCGGCCACCAGCACGGGCCGGTCGCCGGGCAAAGCACCCAGCAGTTGCCTCAATTGACCGGCAATGGCCCGGGCGGCACGGCCAAAGGCATCTTCTTCCCGCCGCTGCAGCCCGTCCAGCGTCACGGTGATATAGGTGCCCACGGGCTTGCCCAGAGACCGGGCGCCCTGCGCGTTCAAAATCTCCACCGTGTCCACTCTGTAGTCCTCCGAGAGGCAGCTTTTTGAGCGCACCCCCTGCAGCTTGGTGGTCTGTCCGGCGGATTCCTGCCATAATTCTCTGGCCTCCAGGGCCAGATCCGTGCGTTGTTTCCACATATTCCAATACCCTCCAACCCAAGATGTGGTGGCACTTTGCCCGTTTTACCCCTATTTTTTGCGATGTGGAAAAAACTATCCGATTAATTTGAAAAAAAGCAAAAAAAGTGTTGCTTTTTTAGGGGGTGAGTGTTAAAATACATATCTGCAC
>JAZOBP010000158.1:0-2321 GCA_045596065.1 Lawsonibacter sp.
AGAAGTTGGTGCGGGTGGAGGGCTCATAAAACAGGCTGCAGGCCACCTTGCCCCGGCAGGCGTCCATAAAACGGGCGGGGTCGTCCATGATCTGGCTGGCACGCTCGTACAGTGCGTCCCATTCCTCTCTGGGCAGGTCACCAAAATCGATCAGATGCCGCATGACACATTCTCCTAACAATCAGCATTTCTTCCTGTTATCCTACCATAACCGGGCCTTGTGTGCAAGGGAGCGGGGGAGATTTTTACCCGGCAGGCGCAAAAAAACACCACCGCTATGCGGTGGTGTCCGGTGGAATTACTCGACAAAATCGTCGTACTCGCAATACTCGGCGGGGACGGCTTCCTTCTTGGTCTGGAGCTTCTCACGGGCGATAACAGCCAGATCGGCCAGCTTGTCCCAGTAGGCGACAACGGCGCAGACAACGGCGGCGATGGTCAGAGACAGGGCCACCAGCTTGAGTACAAAACGGGCAACTTTCATCACAGGGTACCTCCTTGTGTTTGTCTTGATGGATATAGTTTACACGAAACCCGGGCAGATTACAAGGGCTTAGCGAAAATTTAACATCTTATTCAACCTGTCATTTTTCCTTGCGATGGCGGTAAGATTATGGTAAAATACGTTGCTGATATGTAATTTTAATTGGGAGTGAAGCCCCTTGTCACAATACGAAGCTGAAATCAGGCGCCGGCGCACCTTTGCCATCATCTCGCACCCCGACGCCGGTAAGACCACCCTGACCGAAAAGTTCCTGCTCTACGGCGGTGCTATTGCTCAGGCCGGACAGGTCAAGGGCAAAAAGAATACCCGTGCGGCCACCTCCGACTGGATGGAGATCGAAAAGCAGCGCGGTATTTCCGTGACCTCGTCGGTGATGCAGTTCCAGTACGACGGCTTCTGCATCAACATTCTGGATACCCCCGGTCATCAGGACTTCTCCGAGGACACCTACCGCACCCTCATGGCCGCCGACAGTGCCGTGATGGTCATTGATGCCGCCAAGGGCGTGGAGGCCCAGACCCGCAAGCTGTTTAAGGTTTGCGCCATGCGGGACATCCCCATCTTCACCTTTGTCAACAAGATGGACCGGGAGACCCGGGACCCCTTTGAGCTGTGTGAGGAGCTGGAGAAGGAGCTGGGCATCGAAACCTACGCCATGAACTGGCCCATCGGCTGCGGCAAGGAGTTTAAGGGCGTGTACGACCGGCAGAACCGCAAGGTCATCCACTTCACCTCCAACACCAACGCCAGAGCCGCCACCGCCACCCAGATCGAGGTGGACGACCCGGCGCTGGACGAGCTGATCGGAGCGGCCAAGCACAGCCAGCTGGTGGACGAGATCGAGCTGCTGGACGGCGCTTCCTGCGACTTTGACATGGAGCGGGTGCGTCACGGCAAGCTCTCCCCGGTGTTCTTCGGCTCGGCCCTGACTAACTTTGGTGTGGAGCCGTTTCTGGAGGAGTTTCTGCGCATGACCACCGCACCTCTGCCCCGTCGGGCGGCTGACGAGATCGTGGACTGCTACGACGAGGATTTCTCCGCCTTTGTCTTTAAAATTCAGGCCAACATGAACAAGGCCCACCGGGACCGCATCGCCTTTATGCGTGTGGTGTCCGGCCGCTTTGACGCCGAAAAGGAAGTCTACCACATGCAGGGCGGCAAAAAGCTGCGCCTGGCCCGGCCCCAGCAGCTTATGGCCGCCGAGCGTGAGATCATCGAGGAGGCCTACGCCGGCGACATCATCGGTGTGTTCGACCCGGGCATCTTCTCCATCGGCGATACCCTGTGCGCCCCCGGCAAGAAGTTCACCTTTGACCCCATCCCCACCTTTGCCCCCGAGCACTTCCAGCGCATCCGCTCGGTGGACACCATGAAGCGCAAGCAGTTCCTCAAGGGCGTGGAGCAGATCGCACAGGAGGGCGCCATCCAGATCTTTAAGACCCCCTACACCGGTATGGAGGAGGTCATTGTGGGCGTGGTGGGTACCCTGCAGTTTGACGTGCTGGAGTACCGCCTGCGCAGCGAGTATAATGTGGAGCTTTACAAGGAGGGCCTGCCCTACGAGTACCTGCGCTGGGTGGTGCGTGAGGAGGAGGACGCCCAGCCTCTCAAGGAGGAGGACCTGCTGCTGCCCAACGACGCAAAGCTGGTGGAGGACTACAAGGGCAATCAGCTCATCCTCTTTGCCTCCCAGTGGTCCATCCAGTGGGTCACCGAGCGCAACAAGGGGCTTGTCCTTGCTGAATTCGGCGGCGCGAAGTTCTGATAGCAATAAAAACTACCAGGGGCGGGGCACCCGGGATTTTTTTTTTGACGT
>JAZOBP010000159.1:0-2619 GCA_045596065.1 Lawsonibacter sp.
AGCTGCCCAGGATCTTCTGGGCGGCGCCGGAGATGATACCCTCGGCAATGTCCATCATGTCGTGGAAGTCGGCGTAGGCCTGATAGAGCTCCACGGTGGTAAACTCAGGGTTGTGCTTGGGGTCCATGCCCTCGTTGCGGAAGATGCGGCCGATCTCGTATACACGCTCCATACCGCCCACGATGAGACGCTTCAGAGGAAGCTCGGTGGCAATGCGCATGTACATATCGATATCAAGGGTGTTGTGATGGGTGATAAAGGGACGGGCAGAGGCACCGCCGGCGATGGTGTTCAGGACGGGGGTCTCCACCTCGATGTAGTCCATGTTGTCCAGATAGTCACGCATGAACTTGATAAACTGGGAACGGATGACGAAGTTGCGCTTGACCTCAGGGTTGACCATCAGATCCACATAGCGCTGGCGGAAACGCAGCTCGGTGCTGGTCAGGCCGTGGAACTTCTCGGGCAGGGGCAGCAGGGACTTGGCCAGCAGGGTGACGGTCTGCACCCGGACGGACATCTCGCCGCGCTGGGTGCGGAACACCTCGCCCACGACACCCACGATGTCACCGATGTCGTACTTCTTAAAGCGGTTGTACTCCTCCTCGTCCATCTCGTCCCTGCGGGCGTAGAGCTGGATGCGGCCGGACTTGTCCTGCAGGTCGCAGAAGGACACCTTGCCCATGCCGCGCTTGCTCATGAGACGGCCGGCCAGAGAGACGCAAGAGCCCTCAAGGGCGTCGAAATTGGCCTTAATGTTGGCCGAGTCGTTGTTGACCTCGTACTTGGTGATCTGGAAGGGGTCGTTGCCGCCCTCCTGCAGCTCCTTAAGCTTATCCCGGCGGATCTGAAGCAGCTGGCTAAGGTTCTGCTGCTCGGGCTGCTGGGGCTGATTGTTCTTCTGTTCAGACATGGCAAAAACTCCTATCTAGTATATCCAACGGTTTCTTACTTGCTCACACGGATGATCTTGTACTCCACCCGACCGGCAGGTGCGTCCACCAGCACATCATCGCCGGCGGTCTTACCCAGCAGAGCCTTACCAAAGGGGGAGTCCTCGGAGATGGCCCCGTTCATGGGGTCAGCCTCCTGAGAGCCGACCACACGGTAAGTGTTCTCCTCGTCAAACTCCTTGTCCAGCACAACCACGGTGCTGCCCAGACGTACATAGTCACCCTCGGGCTCGTCCTCAATGACGACGTAGTTGGACAGGATCTCCTCCAGCTGGGCAATGCGGGAGTACAGCTTGCCCTGCTCGTTCTTCGCCTCGTCGTACTCGCTGTTTTCGGACAGGTCGCCAAAAGAGCGTGCCTCCTTGATCAGCTCGGCCACTTCCTTCTCACGTACGGTCTTCAGGTAGGTCATTTCCTCCTGCAGTTCCTTCAGCCGCTCAGGGCTGAGCTTGTATGCCTTGGCCATGATAACCCACACCTTTCCCGCCGGGGCAGTCTGCACACCCGGCATTAAAATCGTGAAAAATCGACTAAATATCACGTTCCAAACACATTATTATAATAAAATGTATATGGACACAGCATGAAGTATTATAGTGCCAACGCACCCGCTTGTCAAGAAGTTTATTCTTCCTCTACCCGCAACTTTCCATTCTCTATGACACCGGCCTGCCACAAGGCGCACAAAAAACTGTCTGCGTCCAGTCCCGGCGGCACCTCGACTCCTTCGCCCCGCACTCTCATTGCGCCGGTACGCAGACCCACGCCCTCCAGATACAGATCCTCTCCCCCATCCGGCCCGTCAAAGCGCACCCATACACATCTCTCCCGCACGATAGGCCCTGCCGCCATGCCGTAGCGCTCATACAGCCGGCTTTGCAGCCGCTCACTGCCCCACCCGGCCCGGATGATAACATTTTGAACACAGGGACAAAGCTGCTCCGCCGTGCGGCTGAGGGCAGGGCTGACCTGTTGGCCGCACAGTACCACCGTTGTTTTCTCCGCCTCTATCCTCTGTCGCTTCAGCCACGCCAGTGTAAGGTGCGCTGCCATGTGTCTGTAGAGCTCCTCCACCTCCACCGCCTTCAAGCCGTACCGAGCGGTCGCCGTCCCATCAAAGGCCCGGTTGACCAGCACACGGCGCACCCCGGCCCGTACCAAAAGACGAGCCGCCCGGACACAGCGTCTATCCTGCCTGCCCCCACCGGGCACCAGTGCCGCAAGGACCCATAAACCGGCCATATACCGGCGCTCCAGCCGTACCCGTCCCCCCTCACAGCTCCACAACACACCCACCAAGACCGCCACCCCCTCCCCTCAGCCTATGTCTGAGGGCAAAAAAGAATGTGGCCGAAATCCCCATCGCTATACTGGCACATCAACCGGCTTGCGTCTGTTAGGACGCACAAGAGGGCCGGCGGTACCGCCCCCAACCCGGGGACACACATTCTGTAAAAAACACACCCTTGTAGGCTCCGACTGCCGCCTCTCAAGGCGCAGGTGCTTTCTATAAAAGGGATAGTCAGGACCACCCGTATAACGGGTGCCCTGCTCTGCCCCTATAAGGGGCTTTTGCTGGCTGAGCCTGAAGGCTCTCGAATATTATCTCAATTGCATATATGCCCCACTGCCAGCAGGCTGGCGTGAGGTTTCAGCAAGGCCCCCT
>JAZOBP010000160.1:0-7496 GCA_045596065.1 Lawsonibacter sp.
GGAAACCTACGATGCGCTGAAGAAGTACGGCTCCGACCTGGTGGCGCTGGCCCGGCAGAACAAGCTGGACCCGGTTATCGGGCGGGACGATGAGATCCGCAATGTCATCCGTATCCTCAGCCGCAAGAGCAAAAATAACCCTGTGCTCATCGGTGAGCCGGGCGTGGGCAAGACGGCCATTGCCGAGGGACTTGCTCAGCGTATCGTCAAGGGAGACGTGCCGGCCAGCCTGAAGGACAAGAGTGTGTTTTCGCTGGATATGGGCAGTCTGGTTGCCGGTGCCAAGTACCGGGGCGAGTTTGAGGAGCGGCTCAAGGCTGTGCTCAACGAGGTACGCAAGAGCGAGGGCCGTATCATACTGTTCATTGACGAGCTTCACACCATTGTGGGTGCGGGCAAGGGTGAGGGAAGTATGGATGCCGGCAATCTGCTCAAGCCCATGCTGGCCCGGGGTGAGCTGCACTGCATCGGCGCCACCACCCTGGACGAGTACCGCCAGTATATCGAAAAGGATGCAGCTCTGGAGCGCCGCTTTCAGCCGGTGCTGGTGGATGAGCCCAATGTGGAGGACACCATCGCCATCCTGCGTGGTCTGAAGGAGCGCTATGAGGTGTTTCACGGGGTCAAGATCACCGACGGAGCCCTCATTGCCGCCGCAACCCTGTCTCACCGGTATATTACCGATCGCTTCCTTCCCGACAAGGCGATCGATCTGGTGGATGAGGCCTGTGCCATGATCCGTACCGAGATGGACTCCATGCCCACGGAGCTGGACGTCATCTCCCGCCGCATTATCCAGCATGAGATCGAAGAGGCTGCCTTGAAAAAGGAGACGGATAAGCTGGCACAGGAGCATCTGGCAGAGATCCGCAGGGAGCTGGCCGAGATGCGGGAAGAATTCAACGCAAAAAAGGCTCAGTGGGACAACGAAAAAAATGCTATCGGCAAGGTGCAGAGGCTACGTGAGGAGCTGGAGAGCGCCAACGCCGAGCTGGAGAAGGCTCAGCGTGAGTATGATCTGGAAAAGGCTGCCCAGCTGCAGTACGGACGCATCCCGGAGCTGAAAAAGGCACTGGAGGCCGAGGAGGCCAATGCGGCGGCTGACCATCAGAATACTCTGCTCCGGGATAAGGTCACCGACGAGGAGATCGCCCGCATCATCGAGCGCTGGACGGGGATTCCCGTGGCCCGGCTCATGGAGGGAGAGCGGGAAAAACTGCTGGGGCTGGAGGACATCCTCCGCAGGCGTGTCGTCGGTCAAGACGAGGCGGTGCGGCTGGTAAGCGAGGCTATTTTGCGAAGCCGTGCCGGTATCGCTGACCCGAATAAGCCTATCGGCTCCTTCCTGTTCCTTGGCCCCACGGGTGTGGGTAAGACTGAGCTTGCCAAGACCCTGGCAGAGGCCCTGTTTGACAGCGAGCACAATCTGGTGCGCATTGACATGAGCGAGTATATGGAGAAGTTCTCCGTCTCCCGGCTCATCGGCGCCCCTCCGGGCTATGTTGGTTATGAGGAGGGCGGTCAGCTTACCGAGGCAGTGCGCCGCAAGCCCTACAGCGTCATCCTCTTTGACGAGGTGGAAAAGGCCCATCCCGACGTGTTTAACGTGCTGCTGCAGGTGCTGGACGACGGACGCATTACCGACAGTCAGGGCCGCACCGTGGACTTTAAAAATACTATTATCATCCTTACCTCCAATCTGGGTAGCCAGTATCTGCTGGACGGCATCGGCCCGGACGGAGAGATCGGGGCGGAAGTCCGGGAGCAGGTGGATGGACTGCTCAAACGGTCCTTCCGTCCGGAGTTCCTCAACCGACTGGACGAGATCGTGTTCTACAAGCCTCTGACCCGGGACAACATCACCCGCATCATCGACCTGATGCTGGCCGATCTCAACCGACGCCTTGCGGACAAGCAGCTGACGGTGTCCCTGACCCCGGCGGCAAAGGCGCTGGTGGTGGAGCGGGGCTACGACCCACTTTACGGCGCCCGTCCTCTGCGCCGCTACCTCCAGCACTCGGTGGAGACCCTCATCAGCCGAAGGACCGTTGCCGACCAGGTATCCGCCGGTCAAACGCTGACGGTGGACTGCCGGGACGGAGAATTGACCGTTGTTTAACATGGAAAATGTCCGGAGCGGTATGCTCCGGACATTTTTATATGAAAAATTTAAAATAAGTGTTGACAAACCGATTGTCTATGCATATAATAATGGAGCGTTCAAAGACAGCAGGCTGCATATATGCGGAAGTCCTGCCGAGAGTGCAGCAAGAAACTATGATCGTTTTACGCTGTTTGTGTCTTTGTGCGCAAACAGCGTTTTTATTATTCTCTGGAGGTGAAACACACAATGCCTAACGCAACAGTCCTGGAAGCGAAGAAGGCCATCGTGGCTGAGCTTACCGAGAAGCTGCAGAACGCCGCCTCCGGCGTCCTGGTGGACTACAAGGGCATCACCGTGGCTGAGGATACCGCTCTTCGCGCTGAACTGCGCAAGAATGGTGTTGAGTACGCCGTTGTGAAGAACACCCTGACCCGTCTGGCTGCCAACAACGTTGGCCTGGGCGAGCTGTCCGACTGCCTGAACGGCACCACTTCTCTGGCTATCTGCGAGTCTGACCCCATCGCTCCCATGCGTGTCATCAACAAGTTTGCCAAGCAGTTCAATGGTGAGAAGTTCGTCATCAAGGCAGGCTTTATGGATGGCAAGATCCTGCCCCTCAACGAGATCGCCGCTCTGGCCGACCTGCCCTCCAAGGAGGTTCTGCAGGCTCAGGTTCTGGGCACCATGCTGGCTCCTATCACCAGCCTGGCTATCGTCCTGAAGGCTATCGCCGAGAAGGATGGCGCTCCCGCCGAGGAAGCCGCTGCCGAGTAATTCGACAGCACACACTACACCAAACAACAAACACAATTTTAGGAGGTACATTATTATGGCTACCGAGAAAATCACTGCTCTGATCGAAGAAGTCAAGGGCCTGACCGTGCTGGAGCTGTCCGAGCTGGTTCACGCTCTGGAGGAAGAGTTCGGCGTTTCCGCCGCTGCTATGGCTGCTCCCGCTGCCGGCGGCGCTGCTGCTGCTCCCGCTGCTGAGGAGAAGACCGAGTTCGACGTGATCCTGGCCAGCTTTGACGCTGCTGCCAAGATCAAGGTCATCAAGGTCGTCCGCGAGGTCACCGGTCTGGGTCTGGCTGAGGCCAAGGCTGTTGTCGAGGGCGCTCCCAAGGCTCTGAAGGAGGGCGTCTCCAAGGAGGAGGCCGAGGAGCTCAAGGGCAAGCTGGAAGAGGCCGGCGCCAAGGTCGAGCTGAAGTAATTCACCCCGCACAGAGAATAGAAAAAATCCCTGTCCATACGGACAGGGATTTTTTTATGCCCTTGCGGCGAACGAATAAAGATACTATAATAATGATAACAAGAGCGGCCAATATTGAATGGATGCCAAGAGAGGAAGAGTGCAATGCTTGCCAATTTCCATACCCATACAACCTTTTGCGACGGCAAAAACACTCCGGAGGAGATGGTTTTAGCTGCGCTGGAAAAAGGCTTTACAGCCGTTGGTTTTTCAGGGCACGGAACCACTGCCTATGACCTGCGCTACTGTATGCGCGACATGGATGGCTACATTGCCGAGATAGAGCGGGTAAGGCAGAAGTACAAAAAGGACCTGCGTATCTATTTGGGTGTGGAGGAGGACTTGTGGGCGCCGGTGGATCGAGGTCGGTTTGATTATATCATCGGCTCATCCCATTATCTGCGTGTGGACGAGCAATACTATCCCGTGGACTCCTCGGTGGACTATCTGCACCGGGCGATAGAGGCGATGGGCGGAGATGCCCTTGCCGCAGCGCAGGCCTACTTTGGTGCGTTGTGCGATTATATTGAATGGAGAAAGCCGGACATCATCGGCCACTTTGATCTGCTGACCAAGTTTGACGAGCAGGAGCACCCCCTGTTCCTTGGCGACCCGGCCTATATGGAATTGGCCCGGGGCTTTATCCGCCGGGCGGCCCAAAGCGGATGTGTATTTGAGGTCAACACCGGGGCCATGGCCCGGGGACTGCGTACCTCGCCCTACCCCTGTGATGAGCTGCTCTATGAGCTGAAAAAATGCGACGCCCGGCTTATCCTCTCTTCGGACAGCCATAGTGCCGATACACTGGATTTTGCCCTTGAGGAAGTCCGTGAAATGCTGATGGATATAGGGTTTGTAAAGCTTATCACCTTGGCAGATAACGGCTTTATGGAATATGCGATTTGATGGGGGATGCGGCATGAAGTTTGAGGCGTATCTGAATGTTATTGACGAAAAACAGGATATATTCTGCGGTGTATCCGACGCTCTGTGGGACGAGCCTGAGCTGGGCTTTGACGAGTTTCGGGCGGTGGAATGCATGACTGCCGTGCTGGAGCGGGAGGGCTTCCGGGTGGAACGCTGCGTGGCCGGTATGCCAACTGCCTTTACCGCCAGCTACGGCAGTGGCAGTCCCTCGGTGGGGATCCTGGCCGAGTACGACGGCCTGGCCGGCATGAGTCAGGCTCCCTGTGTGGCGGAACAGCAGACCATCCCCGATAAAGATAAAAACCACTCCTGCGGGCACAATCTCTTTGCCGGCGGCTCTCTGGCTGCGGCGGTGGCGGTGAAGGAGTACGTCCGTCAGACGGGCCGGGGCCGTGTGACCCTGTTCGGCTGCCCGGCGGAAGAGGGCGGTGGAGGCAAGGTGTTTATGGCCCGGGCCGGTGTGTTCGGGGACGTGGAGGCGATTGTCAGCTGGCACCCGGAGAAGATGTACATGGTCCGTACCCGACCTGCCCTTGCCAATGTGAAGGTGGACTACACCTTTGAGGGGATTGCTGCCCATGCCGGGGCCGACCCTCACCGGGGGCGCAGTGCGCTGGATGCGGCAGAACTGATGAATGTGGGGGTCAACTTCCTTCGGGAGCACATGGAAACCACCAGTCGTGTCCACTACGCTTTTCTTGATGCCGGCGGTACGGCGGCCAACATGGTCCAGTCCCACGCAAAGCTGCGCTATATGATCCGGGCGGTGGATGTCCCGGCGGTACGTGACCTGCAGGCCAGGGTGGATCGGATTGCGCAGGGTGCAGCCCTGATGACCGATACCACGGTAACCGCCCGTGTGGTGGCGGCCTATGCCAACCTTATCACTATTCCGACCCTGCAAGCGGTGGCCAATGAGGCAATGCACGACATCCCCCTGCCGGTGCCCACGGAGGAAGAACTGGCTTACGGCAGAGCTCTGCAGGCCACTATGGGCCTTTCCCGGGAGGAGCGGAACAAGTCGCCCTTTGCCGACCGGGTGCTGGACCCTGCGACCCCGGTGGCCCATGGCGGCTCCACGGACACGGCAGATGTGAGTTGGAACTGCCCCACGGTGCAGATGCATATCGGCAGTTGGGTGCTGGGCACTCCCGGCCACAGCTGGCAGTCTGCATCACAGGGTCGGGGCAGCTACGCCAAGAGGTCTATGCTCTATGCGGGCAAGGCGGTGGCAGGCACACTCATCCGTCTGCTGGAGGATCCGGAGCTGATCGCAAAGGCCCGGACGGAGCACGCCGAAAAGGTAGGGGAAGGCTATGTCTGCGGTATCCCTGACGATGTACAGCCTGAGATATAAGGAGATGTCTTTATGACAGATAAACAGTTGGTAGCCAAGGCCATCGAGATGCTGGAACGCTCCTATGTGCCCTATTCCAAATTTCCGGTGGGTGCAGCCCTGCTGTGTACAGATGGCAGCGTCTTTACCGGCTGTAATGTAGAAAATGCCGCCTACGGCTCCACCATCTGTGCCGAGCGTACGGCCCTGCTCAAGGCAGTAAGTGAGGGGCATCGGGACGACTGGCAGACCATGGCCATTGCAGGCAGGGGAGAGGACTATTGCTGGCCCTGCGGCTCCTGCCGCCAGATGCTCCATGAGTTTGCTCCGGGCCTGCGTCTGCTGGTGGCAAGAGGGGACGGGGCTTATGTGGAGACCACACTGGATGCGCTTTTTCCCAACGGATTTGGCCCCAAGAGCTTGAAGTGAGGTGAGGGCTGTGACGGAGCAAATCGCCAGACTGCAGCAGTGGGTGGAGGAGAGCCGATCTATCGTTGCCTTTACGGGCGCCGGGTTCAGCACCGAGTCGGGACTCAAGGACTTTCGCAGTGTGGACGGCTTGTACCATGAAACGTACGACTGGCCCCCGGAGGAGATCCTGAGCCACACCTTTTTTGAAAAACGCCCGGTGGAGTTTTATCGCTTTTACCGGGACAAGATGCTCTGCCCGGAGGCACGGCCCAACCCAGCCCACCTCAAGCTTGCTCAGCTGGAGCGAGCCGGCAAGCTGACATCGGTGGTCACTCAAAACATCGACGGCCTTCATCAGGCGGCAGGCAGCTGTAAAGTATGGGAACTTCACGGAAGCGTCCACCGCAACTATTGCGTGGCCTGCCGCAAGAGCTATACTGCCGAGGACATACTGTCCTTTGAGGGCTTGCCCCTGTGCAGCTGCGGCTGCCGCATCAAGCCCGACGTGGTGCTTTATGAGGAGCCTTTGCGTGGGGATATTATGGAGGGTGCCATACGGGACATCAGCCGGGCGGATATGCTCATCGTGGGCGGTACCTCTCTGGCGGTGTATCCGGCGGCGGGGCTGATCAACTACTACACCGGTCACCGGCTGGTCCTCATTAACAAGAGCCCTACACCCTATGACCACAGGGCCGACCTGCTCATCGAGGGCGCAGTGGGCCGGGTCCTGGATCAGATCAGCGTATAACGAAAAAGCAGCCCCGGAGGTGTTCCGGGGTTGCATTTTGCCGGCAGTCGTCGTATAATAGGCAGGACAACTGGATCGAATGTCTTCAGGGCGGGGTAAAAGTCCCCACTGGCGGTACAGTCCGCGACCGCACGCAGTCCTGCGTGCGCTGATTCGGTGCAACTCCGAAACCAACGGTACAGTCCGGATGGAAGAAGATGTGTGTTTAAACGGCGCACTCCCCATGCGTTTTGACACCTGGAAGGCACTCGTCTTTCCGGGGTCAAACTGTCATAAGGAGTGTTTTTTATGTCTCGAAAGCGTCCCTTTCTCAACACACGCACCATGATCACCCTGGCTATGCTGGCTGCGGTGGCGTGGGTCGTCACCTATCTGTGCAAGGCCCTGCCCAGCGTCAACGGCTTTTTGGACTTTGAGTTTAAAAGCGTTATCGTGTGCATTGGCGGCTTTACCCTTGGCCCGATGGCGGCTTTGGTGCTGTCGGTGCTGGTGCCGGTGGTGGAGTTTTTTACCATCAGCGGTACAGGCCCCATCGGCCTTTTGATGAATGTGCTGTCCACCGCCGCTTTTTCCTGCACCGCCTGCTGGATCTACAAAAAATACCGCAGCATGAACGGCGCTGTGGTGGGGCTGGGTGTGGGCGCCGTGACCATGACGGCGCTGATGCTGCTGTGGAATTACCTCATCACCCCCATCTATCAGGGTGTGGCCCGTGAGG
>JAZOBP010000161.1:0-5635 GCA_045596065.1 Lawsonibacter sp.
CCACCGGCTTTGCCGACACGGACAACGAAGAGATCCTCAACGCCCGGAAGATGTTTACCGAGGCGGAGGCCAAGTATAAAGACGCCATCAAGGCCGAGGCCGATCAGGTGCGCGAGGCGGGCGGGCTGTTCATTCTGGGCACCGAGCGGCACGAGTCCCGCCGCATCGACAATCAGCTTCGCGGCCGCGCCGGCCGTCAGGGCGACCCGGGCGAGACCCGGTTCTACCTGTCTCTGGAGGACGACATTATGCGCCTGTTCGGCTCTGAACGGGTGATGAACATGATGGAGCGGCTGGGTCTGGACGAGGACACCCCCATCGACGCCAAGATCCTCTCCGGCGCCATTGAAAACGCCCAGCGTCAGGTGGAGTCCCGCAACTTCCAGACCCGTAAGAGCGTGCTGGAATACGACGACGTCATGAACACCCAGCGTAAGGTCATCTACGAGCAGCGTGCTCAGGTGCTGGGCGGCAGCGACCTGCAGGAGAGCATCCAGAACATGCTGCGCAATCTGGTCAGCGGTGCCATCATGGGCCACATGGGCGAGCAGAAGCACATGGATGCGGCCAGCTTTGCCGAGGCCGTTTCCCTGTTCCGCACCATGTTCCTGCCCGCCGGGGAGCTGGATCTCACCGATGAGGAGCTGGCCGGCTATGAGGCCGACGAGCTGGTGGAGCTTGTCTACGGCAGGGCCTGTGAGGCCTACGCCGCCAAGGAAGCTGAGATCGGCTCCCAGCTTATGCGCGAGCTGGAGCGTGTGGTCATGCTGCGTGTGGTGGACGAGTACTGGATGGATCAGATCGACGCCATGAGCGAGCTCAAGCAGGGCATCGGCCTGCGTGCCTACGGCCAGAACGACCCCGTGGTGGAGTATAAGCGTGAGGGCTTTGAGATGTTCGAGCAGATGATCGCCGCCATTCAGGAGGAGACCCTGCGCCGTCTGTTTACCGTCCGCCTGCGCCACAACGAGGAGGTCAAGCGTGAGCGAGTGGCCAAGATCACCTCCGAGTCCTCCGGCGGCGACGGCACCGTGACCAAGCAGCCGGTCAAAAAGGTGGTCAAGATCGGCCGCAACGACCCCTGCCCCTGCGGCAGCGGCCAGAAGTGGAAAAAATGCACCTGCGAGACCTATCACAAGGGTATGTAAATGATCAAAACAGGGCGGCAGTTCGCAATGACTGCCGCCCTGTTTTTACACACCGTTCTCCCCTGCATCACCATTTTGCTCTGTCCTGCAAAGGTAGTCCCGCAATATCACACGAATCATACTGGATACTGTTCGCCTCTGCTTAACTGCAAGTTCCTTGATTTTTTCGTATTTCCCCACAGGCAGTAAGACCGACACCGTTTTCTTGGGACCTCTTATCATAACAATCACCTCGCCCCATTTTACCACCACATTTTTGACAGTGGTGATTTTACTATCAATCAATAGTAAAAATGAGTTTATAAGATTCTCGCTAGCTATTATGGCACGAGCCATGATTACATGCCTATGTTAAAAACCGCCTTCGCCCACGGACGAAGGCGGTTTTTGTCGTTTACTGCTGGGCCTCGACGGCGGCGATGCCGTCCACCCGGCGCTGGTGGCGGCCACCCTCAAACTCGGTGGTCAGGAAGGTGTCCACAATGCGCTCGGCCATGTTGGGGCCGGTCATGCCTGCGCCCATGGCCAGCATGTTGGCGTTGTTGTGCTTGCGGGTCAGCTCGGCGGACAGGGGCTCGGAGCACAGAGCGCAGCGGATGCCCCGGACCTTATTGGCGGTGATGGAGATGCCGATGCCGGTGGTGCAGATGACGATACCGCGCTCGCAGCTGCCCTCGGCCACGGCCTTGGCGGAGGCTGCGCCGAACTGGGGGTAGTCGCAGCTGTCCAGACTGCTGCAGCCGCAGTCTACGATCTCATGGCCCTTGTCGGTGAGGTACTTCTTGACGTGCTCCTTGAGCAGGTAGCCGCCATGGTCACAGCCCATGGAAATTTTCATTTTGGTTGCCTCCTAAAATTAAAGTGGTATAAACTCCGGCCTGCGCCGGCGATATACGGTGTAATAGCGGTAGCCAAGCTCCCTCAGCAGCTCAGCCGCCTCCCGGACCCCCTTGCCGATGTCCTCCGGGCGGTGGGCATCCGTGCCGATGGTGACGATTTCGCCGCCCAGCTGCCGGTACTGTGCCAGCAGATCCCGGTAGTCTGCCAGAGATTTGCCCCGGTTGGTGTTGACCTCGATGCCCGCTCCCCGGCGGATGAGGTTGGTAAAGATGACCTCCAGCTGAGGTCGGTACCGCTCCAGCGAAAGGGGGATGCCGTCCCGGTCGGTCATGTAGCGCAGGGTGTAGGGGATATGGGCCAGCACATCGATGTAATCCACCCCGGACAGGGTGATGAGACTGTCAAAGTAGTCGTCCAGCGCCCGGAAGCAGGTCTGCTCGTCGGTATACTGCCACAGGATAAAATCCTCACCGCCCAGCTTTGGGCTTGTATTATGCACCGAGCCTACCACCAGATCCAGCGGTGCCTGCCCGATGAGACGGCGGTTGCGCTCGGTGTACAGATGGGCACTGTTGAGCTCCGCACCCAGCCGCACCTCCACCCCCTTGGGGGCGGACTGCTGTGCCCGTTCGTGCTGCTCCAGCGCCGCTGTCCAGTCCCAGTCCTCCAGAACGTCCCCCTCCCGGGAGACCAGATCCATATGATCGGTGGTGCATACATGGCTCAGCCCCATCCGGGCCGCCTGCTGAAGCACAAGCTCCAGAGGGGCGTCACTGTCTCCGGAGCAGCAGGTATGATTATGGCAATCGGCAAGATACAAGCTCTTCACTTCCCTCTTTGACCTCACACATTGTATGCCCATCTGCCCTGCTTTGCAAGTGTAAATTTGCCCTTTAACGCATCTCCCGCCGGTAGGCGCCGGGGGTCTTGCCGGTGACGGACTTGAACTGTCGGATAAAATGGTACTGGTCGTGATAGCCCAGCTTCTCCGCCACCTCCGAAAGGGTGGGCTGCTCGTCAGACAGGAGCACCGACTGGGCATAGCTGATTTTGGACGCAATGGCGTCCTGCATTGGCGAGGTGGAAAACTGCGCTTTATACAGGGCGTGAAACCGGGACGGGCTCAGGGAAGCAAGCTCGGCCATCCGGGCGACCGTCCACCGCTTTTCCGGTTGGGACAGGACGGTTTTGCGCACCTGACGCAGCTTTTCACGGGTCTGGCGGGAGACGGGCGTCCCTTGGCTCTGGGTATACAATGCCCGGTGGAACCTGACCAAAAACTCCGTAATATACCCGTCCATAAGCTCCTGCCGGTAGGCCCCGTCGGAATAAAACTCCCGCTCCAGCCGCTGGAACAGACCGGATATGAAAGAAGTATCATTGGGGTACAGCAGAGTATTCTCCGGGATCTGATAACGCTTTAGAAGCTGCGACATCTCCTGCCCCGGATGCATCCAGTTGTGGATCAGCGTCCCCGGAGAGTGAAACCATTGCGGCTCACCTGCCCCATAAAAGATACAGGCTCCGGGCCGGGTCTCCACAGTTTCTCCCCCCACCTTGATCTGCACCGGCACGGAAAAATGCAAAAATGTGTAGTAGGAAAGCCCCTGAGGTCTGGAAAGAGTAAAGCCGGCCTTTTCCGGCCAGTCGTGTCGAACACTGCGCAGTTCCATCGTACATCACCACACTCATTATAGTAAAGCAGTAGGATATGTCAATTCCAAAACACAATTTGGCATTTCATTTTTTAATTATCATCGCTATGCTTCCAATAGAAAACCACGATTTTGAGGTGATCCTATGAACATTCCGAGAAGTGAGCATCCCCGCCCCGGTTTTGTACGTGCCAACTGGCAAAGTTTAAATGGTCAATGGCAGTTTGAGATCGACAACGGCCGCAGCGGCGTGGCCCGGGGTCTGCATCAGACCGGCACCCCCCTCAGCGGTACGATTCTGGTACCCTTCTGCCCGGAAAGCGCTCTGTCCGGGGTAGAACACAAGGATTTTATCTCCCGTGTGTGGTACAAGCGCACGGTGGAGCTTGCCGAGCCCACGGGCCGGGTGCTGCTGCACTTTGGTGCGGTGGACTATCACTGCAAGGTCTTTGTCAACGGCACGCAGGTGGGCGAGCACAAGGGCGGCTACGTGTCCTTCTCCTTTGACATCACCCACGCCGTCCACGCAGGGGAAAATGAGATCGCCCTCTTTGCCGACGACGACAGCCGGGACCGCCTGATCCCTTCGGGCAAGCAGTCTGCCCGGTACCACTCCTGGGGCTGCTACTACACCCGCACCACCGGCATCTGGCAGTCGGTCTGGCTGGAGTTTTTGCCCCGGACCCATCTGTCCCATGTGAAGTATTTTCCCAGCATCACCGACGGCAGCGTCACTATAGAGGCCGCCCTGTGCGGCTCCGGCGATTTTTGCTGTGAGGCGTCCTTCGAGGGCCGGCCCATGGGCCGCTATGCGGTGAAGAATGCCGCCGGTCTGCTGACCTTTACCCTCCCCCTTGCCCAAACGCATCTGTGGGATGTGGGACAGGGCAACCTCTACGACGTTTGCTTTTCCTTTGGTGAGGATCGGGTAAGCAGCTATTTCGGACTGCGTCAGGTGCGCATGGACGGCTATCGGGTTTTGCTCAACGAGCGGCCCGTATTCCAGCGTCTGGTGCTGGATCAGGGCTTCTACCCCGACGGCATCTACACCGCCCCCACCGATGCCGATCTTGTGCGGGACATCGAGCTGTCTCAGGCTATGGGCTTTAACGGCGCACGACTCCATGAAAAGGTCTTTGAAGAGCGCTTTTTGTACCACGCCGACCGGCTGGGCTATCTGGTGTGGGGCGAGTACCCGGACTGGGGTCTGGACCACACCTGCGCCGACCATATCTACGCCATGCTCCCGGAGTGGATGGAGGTCATCGACCGGGACTTTAACCACCCCTCCATTGTGGGCTGGTGCCCCCACAACGAGACCTGGGACAAGGAGGGCCGCAAGCAGTTTGATCCGGCCATTGCCATGGTCTACGATGTGACCAAGGCTTTGGACCCCACCCGTCCCTGCATTGACACCAGCGGCAGCTTCCACGTCAAAACCGACATCTTTGACGTCCACGACTACGATCAAAACCCTGTCACCTTTAAAGAGCACTACGATCTGCTCATGACGCAGGAGACCCTGTACTCCACCTTTGACCCTCCCGAAAGTCTCAAGGGCCGCTATGTGGGTCGGCAAACCTTTACCGGCAATATGCCCGTCTTTGTCAGCGAGTACGGCGGCATCCGCTGGGCTCCGGGCAAAAAGAGCGAGGACCGCACCGGCAGCTGGGGCTACGGCGCGGATGTGTGCGACGAGGACGAGTTTATGTTCCGCTTCCGCGGCCTCACCGACGCCCTGCTGGACAACGACCATATGTTCGGCCTGTGCTATACCCAGCTCACCGATGTGGAGCAGGAGCAAAACGGTCTGTACACCTATGACCGCCAGCCCAAGTTTGACCCCGCCGTCATTCGTGCCGTCCTGTCCCGCAAGGCTGCCATTGAAAGTCAGGACCACCCGTATAACAGGTGGCCTGCTCTGCCCCTATAAGGGGCTTTTGCTGGCTGAGCCTGAAGGCTCTCGAATATTATCTCAATTGCATATATGCC
>JAZOBP010000162.1:0-9718 GCA_045596065.1 Lawsonibacter sp.
TGGCGCCCTCCTGCCGTTCCAGATGGGTCCACATACCCAGCAGGCGGGGCAGCAGGTACTTGTACTGGGCAAGCTCCACCTGCAGTCGGCCCTCACGGGTGCGGGCACGCTGGGCAAAGATGTCCAAAATCAGGGCCGAGCGATCCAGCACGGACACCCCAAGATCCTCACACAGCACCCGCTGCTGAGAGGGGGACAGGCTGTTGTCAAAGATGACCATATTGGCGCCGGTGGCCTGCACCAGCTCCTTGACCTCGGCCACCTTGCCCTCGCCGATAAAGGTGCGGGGGTCAGGACTGTCCTTGGACTGCATGACCACCCCGGCGCAGGCGCCCCCCGCCGTCTCCAGCAGGGCCGCCAGCTCCTCCATGGAGGTTTCGGTGGCGTTTTCGTCATTGGGCAGGCTGTGGGCGTTGAGGCCCACCAGCACCGCACGGTTGATGGTTTCGTTGGTATGGTTGTCGGTCATAAAACCCTCCGGGTCAGTCGTTGATGTAGGCCGTGACGATCTGGCCGATATACATGGTGTGATAGTCCTCGTTGGGGTACCACTTATCCAGCACCCACTGGGGCATGGCCTTGGGGTCCATGTCCTGAGCATAGAGCTTGCGGCAGACCAGCGTCAGCCGTGCCTGTGCAAACATGGGCGCACCCTCCGGGGTAAATTCTACCGTAAAGCCACACTCCTTTACTTTGTCCACGTCCCGGCCGCTTTTGGCTCCGCACAGAGCCAGCTGAGGGCGGTACTCCGGAGCAAAGAAGGACAGGGTAAAATACTCCTGCCCGTCCACAAATTCCTTGGTGTAGCGCTGGGGACGGATGTAGGCGGTGGCGCAGGGCTCTCCCCACATAATACCCAACCCGCCCCAGCTGGCGGTCATGGTGTTGTAGCCCTTGCCGTCTCCTGCGGTGATGAGCATCCACTCATCGCCGATGAGGGAAAAGGTATTGTCGGTCAGGCTTTTGGGATCGATGGCTCGCAGCATGGCAAGACCCTCCATTTATAAAAAATCGTTATTCCTGCTTTTGGGGGTAGGGGCAGACCAGAGAATTGACCACCCAGGCAGAAAAGACGCCCAGCAGCGTCTGGAACACACGCAGGATGGCGTAAAGATAGATGTTGATGCCCGTGTCCCGGTCACGGACGATGCAGATGATAAACACGATGGCCGCAATGCCGCAGAAGTTTTCGCACCGGATCAGCTGTGCCAGCCACAGGGTGAGCAGAACGCCAGCCAGAATAATGACAAGGTCGGTCAGCATGGGGCCGGCCCCCGGCCCAGTGTAGGCCCCCCAACGCACGCTCATGGGCAGCAGGCTCAAACCGATGGCAAGGCCCAGCAGCGTGGCCTTGATGCGGCGGATGCCGAACTGCCGGGTCTTTTCCACGCTGTCACGCATCTCCACCACGGCGTAGACATAGCCAAAGAGGGGGTGGACATTGAACTGAGGAAACCAGATGCGCACCACCTGCCACAGACCGAAGGACAGCAGCACAGCAAGCAGGCTCTTGACTTTTCGCATTCCCACACCGGGCAGTTTCATGGGTCATCCTCCTTTGCAGCGTATCCTCACCTATAGTATACGCCCACAGCCGAAAAAACGCACCTGCAAAAATGCAGAAAGATACAAAAAACCGCACCTTGCATAAGGTGCGGTTTTTGAATGCGGATCTTACTTGTCCAGGCCGAACTTCTTGTTGAAGCGGCTGACACGACCGCCAGTATCCACCATCTTCTGCTTGCCGGTGTAGAAGGGGTGACACTTGGAGCAAACTTCGACACGGATGTCCTTCTGAGTGGAGCCGGTCTCGATCACATTACCGCAGGCGCAGCGAATGGTGGTCTGCTCATAGTTGGGATGAATGCCTTCCTTCATTTGTGTTCACCTCTTTCATATTTTAAGGTATTCTGGAAAGCGCATGTGATAGTATAGCACGCCCTTTTTTGAATTGCAAGGGGTTTTTGCGATATTTTTCAGGTTTTTTTACACCTCCACTCCGGCGTTGAGAGCAAAGAACCACAGCACACGGCGTTTGACCGGTTTTCCGGTCATGGCCTGCAGTGCCTTGGTGTAGGTGTCCAGCTGAGCGGCGTAGTCTCCGGCCCGCTGACCCACGTTGGAGGCGTCCACCCGGTCGGTCTTAAAGTCCACCACGGTGATGCCGTCCTCCTGCTCAAACCAGCAGTCCACCACGCCCTGCAGCAGCAGCTCCTCCCCTTCCAGACCGGGGTAGTAGGCCCCGGCATCGGCCAGCATGGAGAATTTAAATTCCCGGTGAAGGGGCACCCGCAGCATCTCCTGCCCCAGAGGCGAGCGGAAAAAGGCCGCAATGCGCTCCGGGTCGGCCGCCTCGCCCTGCTCCGGGGTGATATACTGTTCCGTCACCAGCCGGCCAATTTCCCGGGCCACCCCGTCCCGGTCTGCCCCCACGGAAAAGTCCATGAACTGCAGCACCAGATGCAGAGCGGTACCCTTTTGAGCGGCGGTAAGGCCCAGCTTCTCCACGGCAAAGTCCGGTCGGTAGAGGGGGGCCGCTTTCTTCACCGGCAGGGCCGGAGTTTCCTCGGCGGCCTCCTGATCCAGATGACGGCCCTTGAGCTGGGTGGCGGTGAGCTTGGAGGGCACATCCACCGCCCCGGCATAGGGGTACTGCCAGCGGTAGCGGCGTGTCAGCTCCTCCCGGAGGTCTGCATCCTCCTCCTGAACGGCGGCTGCCTGCCCACGGCGGAACACCGTGCCGGTCAGCTCGTTGCCGTCCACCACACGCACCGTCCACGGCACGGTCAGCTCCCCGGCCCCCAGCCCGTCCATGTCGGCCAGACGGCGCAGGGGTGCGCCGCTTCGGTAGTTCATCACGCTCAGCAGCACCCACTGGCCCACACAATTACAGGAAGCCAGCGCATGGGGAGATACGGGGCTGGTCACGTCCTCACGCAGGGCGCACACAGCCTTTTGGGCGTTGTCCACGGTCATGGTCAAAATCAGCTTTTCCCTTGCACGGGTCATGGCCACGTACAAAAGACGCAGCTCCTCGGCCAGCATCTCGCTGTCCAGCGTACGGCTGACCGCCTGACGGGCAATGGTGTTGAGCTCAATGCCCCGCTCCACGTCCAGATACTTGGGCCCTACCCCCAGATTGGTGTGAAAGAGCACGGGCTTTTTGGAGTCCTCCCGGTTGAACTGCCGGCCCAGACCGCACACCAGCACCACCGGGGCCTCCAGACCCTTGGAGCGGTGGATGGTGAGGATGCGTACCCCGGCCTCGTCCCCTGCCGTGCTGCCGGCAAAGATGTTCTGGTTGTTGGCACGCAGGCGCTCAAGCCGCAGCAAGAACTCAAACAGCGTCCGGCAGCCCAGACTCTCCTGCTGCCGTGCAAGCTCGTACAGGGCCAGCAGGTGAGACCGACGGCTGTCCCCCTCGGGCATGGCCGAGAACAGGGCAAGCAGATCCGTCTGCTCAAATACGTGCCAGACCATCTGGCTGCAGGTACGCTCCCCTGCGTCCAGACGCAGCTGCCCAAGCTGTGCCAAAAACTCGGCACAGTCCTTCTCCCCCTCTGCGGCGGCCTGTGCCACCACCGAGTAGAAGTCGCCCTTGCTGCGGGCGCGCAGCTGGGCCATGCGGTCTGCACTGAAGTCGTACACCGGGGAACGCAGCACGCTGATCAGCGGCACATCCTGCCGGGGGTTATCCACCACCTGCAGCAGGCTCAGGGCCACGTTGATCTCCGTAAAGGCAAAGAAATCCTCCCCCGTGTCGGCCGACCAGGGGATGCCCTGCTCACTGAGGGCACGGATATAGTGGTGGAGCACCGGGCCGGGCGAGCGCATAAGCACCATCACGTCCTCGGCCTTCAGCTGCCGCCCGTCCTCCAAAAGAGTGGGCCTGTCCAGCAGCTGCCGGATATGGCGGGCGGCGTTGCGGGCCTCCAGCAGATTTTTGTCCTCCGGGTCGTCCCCGGTCTGCTCCCCCGTCTCCACCACGTCCAGCTCCACCTGTCTGTCCGGGTGAAGCTCCATCTTCTTTTGCGGCACCAGTGCCTGATCGTCGGTGTAGTCCAGCTCACCCAGCTCCCGGCTCATCAGGTCACGGAACACATCGTTGACCCCGTGGAGCACCTGCGGATAGGAGCGGAAGTTGCCGCTGAGCACCAGCTTGCGGCTCTCCCCTTCCCGGGCCTGTCCGCCCCACGCAAAGGTACTGTAGTAGTGCAGAAAGATGGTGGGATCTGCCAGTCGGAAGCGGTAGATGGACTGCTTGACGTCGCCCACCATGAACAGGTCGCCCCGCCGGGCGGTAAGGGCGTTGAAGATGGCGTTCTGGACCTGATTGGTGTCCTGAAACTCGTCCACCATGACCTCGTCATAGCGCTCGCCCCAACTATAGGCAAGCTCGGTGGGTCGGCCCTCACCGTCCACCAGCAGTCGGACCGCCATATGCTCCAGATCGGAGAAGTCCACAAGCCCCTGTCTGCGCTTTTCCTGTGCATAGGCACGGCCAAAGTCGCCCACCAGCGCCAGCAGAGCGCACACCGCAGGCCCGGCGCAGGTCAGATCGTCCAGCACCTGCGCACCCGAATCGGCAAACAGGCCGCACAGCTTGTCAAGACGGGCCTTGGCCCCGGTACGCAGGCTCTTGGCCCGCTGGGCGCTGAGCTCGTCCTCCACGCCCCGCTTGCGCCCCACACCGGGAAATTCCACCGGCAGGCGCTCCCGCATACCGTCCCAGCTGTCCTGCTTCAGCAGCTCACGCAGGTCGGCGACAGTACGGGCAATACTCTCGGCGTAGTTCATGGACAGCACCGGGTCGTTGTCACACAGGGCCAAAGCCCGCTCCAGACAGTCCCGGCAGTAGTCGATCTGGCCCTTGGCCCAATCCATCAGCACCTTGCCCCATGCGGTCTGGGCCGGGTCACTTATGCCCTCCAGACGCCATACCTGCTCCTGCTGAGCAAGCCAGTGTTCCGGGTCGGGGTGGCTCTGGATGCGGTGGAAGATGTCCAGCACGATCTGCATCAGGCGCAGATCATTGCGTCCGGCGGACATGGTGTCCACCAGAGCGGCAAAGCCCCCGTACTCCTCCATGCGCTCGTAGCGCTCGTCCAGAACACGGCTCAGCACCTGATCCATGAGCACCGCACCCTCACCCTCGTCACACAGACGGAAGTCCGGGTCCAGATCCAGCACTCCGGCATTCTCCCGGATAAGCTGGGCGCAAAAGGCGTGGACGGTGGAGATCTGAGCCCGATAGATTAAGGTCAGCTGACGGCGCAGATGCCGGTCGGCAGGCTGCTGAGCCAGTCGCTCATGGAGGGTCTGCACCACACGCTCCCGCAGCTCCGCTGCCGCCGCCTTGGTGTAGGTGATGACCAGAAAGCGGTCTACATCCGCTCCCTGCCCCGTCACCCGATCCAGCAGACGCTCCACCAGCACACGGGTCTTGCCCGAGCCGGCTGCGGCGGAGACCAAAATCGGCCCGCCGTGCTCGTCTACGGCAGCCTGCTGTTCACCTGTAAGCTGAAAGGCCATAACAGCCCCTCCTCTCTTGCATAGCAGTGTTAATCGTTGAGCAGATCCAAAAACCGTTCGATGCGGATGCCCTTGTTCTTCTCCCGCTCGTCCTGCTCCAGCACGATGAGTTTTTCCAATACGTCCATGGCACGGCGCACGGCACTCTGCAGGTCATCTCCTGCCAGCAGGCGGCCCACCAGCACGGCGGAGAACATATCCCCCGTGCCCGGAAAATGTACATGGACATAGTTGTATGGCATGGTAATGTACTGACCTGCCTTGTGGTCGTAGCCCCACACCACGTGCCGGCCCGTTTGGGCGTCCTTGCCGCTGGTGATGATCACCGACCGGGGGCCGTAGGCCAGCAGGGCGTCCACCATCTGCCGGGCCTGCCCCTCGTCCAGAGCCTCCTGTCCCACGCACTGACCGGTGAGGAACTGGGCCTCGGTGAGATTGGGCACGATGACGTCGGCCACGCCGATGAGCCGGCGCATATTCTCCACCGTCTGCTCATCCACGCCGTTATAGAGCTTGCCGTCGTCCCCCATGATGGGGTCGGTCATGACCAGCAGGCCCTCTTTCTTCTGTCCGGCAATAAAATTGCGGATGATGTCCACCTGCGCCGCCGAGGCCAGAAAGCCCGTGGTAATGCAGTCAAACTGAAAGCCCAGCTCCTTCCACACGGCAATGGCCTTTTCCATGTAGTCGGTGGTATCCAGAATGGTAAACTTGCCGTAGTCCAGGGTGTTGGACACCAGAGCCGTGGGCAGGTTGTAAACGCTGTGTCCCATGTGGGACAGAATGGGCAGCATGGCCGCCAGCGCCACCTTGCCGTAGCCGGGCATATCGTTGATGATAAGGATGTTTTTACTGTTATTCTTCATGGTCGTTTCCCTCGGTTTCTACAGGGTCGGCAGGGCCGTCTGTGGCTACCTCCTGCCAGAACTGCTCGGCCTTCATACCGGCAAGCCAGCGTCGGCAGTCGTCCCCTCTGCCCTCCTCAAAGTGGCAGGCGGCGGCGTACTCGCAGTAGAGACAGGCGTTCTTATCCGGGCCGCGCCAGTAGGGGTCGGCAGCGATGTTGCCGGCGGCAATCTCATGACAGATATCCCGCAGCACACGCTCCACATGCCGCTCCAGCCGGGCAAGCCGCCGGGCGCTGACCAGACTGTCTCCGCTGAAGCTGCCGTCCCGGTTTCGTTTGACGGGCAAAAAGCGGACACCCTGCTCCCCTGCCTGTTCCATGGCACAGAGCACCTCGGGGTCATCCAGCACCAAACCGTGGCGGCGCAGCTCACCGTCCACCTTGTCCTGCCGCACCTGCTCGTCCATGGTGCGGCTGCCCGGTACGATGACCGGTCGGGCCGGCAGATAGAGCACACCGGCAGGCACCACGTCCTTGCCATAGCGCTCCCGGCCCAGCTTTTGCAGGGTAAACAGGTAGAGCAGCATCTGCAGGCCCATACCATTGGCCACCTCTGTCAGGTCAAAGGTCTTTTTGCCCGTTTTGTAGTCCACCACTCGCAGATAGAGCTTGCCGTCATGCTCCCAACCGTCCACACGGTCTACAAAGCCGGTCATGCTCAGGGTCACCCCGGCCTCGGTCAGCTCCACCGCAGGCAGGGTCTTGTTGCGGCCAAAGCCCAATTCGAAGTCCACGGGTCGGAACTGAGAGACCGCCAGCTCCTGCGCCACGTTGTCCACCACCTGATCCACGCCCCGGATCAGGCGCTGGAACAGATAGCGGAAGCGTGCGCTCTGGTGCTCCAGACCGCCCAGTTCTTCCTCGACGTAGCGTTCCACCGCCTGCCGGGTCAGCTCACGCAGACGCCCGGCGTCCACCTCGCCCTCCGGCGTGCACCACCCCTCTCCGGCCAGCACATGCTCCAGCACATAGTGGACAAAGGTGCCGTATTCCGGGGCGTTGAAGCCCGCAGGCTGACGGGGCTGGGCGTCCAGCCCGTAGCGCATAAAGTAGGCAAAGTGACAGGACTTGTACTTATCCATGCGGGAGGCGGACATGGGTACACGGCGTCCGTAAAGGCTGGACACCGCCTCCGGGGACAGCTTGCCCCGCTGCCAGTTTTCCGCCCGCTCCAGCCGCTGCACCCGACCGGCCCACCGGGGATGGGCGGCAAGGGCACGGCGCACGTGGGGCAAAGTGCCGGCCCGCTCCATGGCAGCACCGGGTGCGGCCAGACGGAACTGTCCGGCCCCCTCCTGCTCCACCTTGATGTCGCAGAAGATCCGATTCAGCCGCTCCACCACAAAGCAGGGCCGCAGCTCCTGCCTTGCGCTGCGGACGGGCCATGTGACGTACAGGCCCTGATCGGGACGGGTGCAGGCGGTGTAGACCGCCGTCATCTCACGCTGCAGCTTGTCCTGACTGCGCAGGCCCAGCTCCACCCCGTGACCGGCCAGCAGCTCCCGATCCTCGTCGCACAAAAGGCCCGCAGGAGCACTCACCGCCGGGATGGAGGCGTCGTCGGCGCCCAGCAAAAACAGCACCTTGATGCCGTGGCCGCTCTGGCGTACCATCTCCCCTGCCGCCACACGGTCAAGGGAAACCGGGATGGTGCTCACACTGTACTGGGACAGCACCAGACGCAGCAGCCGGGCAAACTCCGGCATCTGGATGGGGGCGTCCTGCAGCAGCCGGGCGCACTGCTCCAGACCGGCACACAGGATCTCCCAAAGCTGCTCATATTCTGCCGCAAGGCCCAGTTCCCCCCGCTCACGCAGGCGTGTACAGCGCTCCTCCAGCCGCTGAGCAAGGCCGATGCGCTCCAAAAAGCTGTAAAGGGCAAGTGCTTGCCCACGTCCTGTCTCCAGTCGGTTGGACCGGAGCTGCTCCAGCGGTTCCACCACACGGCGGCGCAGCTCGTTCAGCCGGGCCAGCAGCAGCTCATCCTCCGGCTCAAGGGTGCGGTCATAGCCGCCCGGGTGCATATTCCACGGCTTTTCCCGGGTCCAACGACTGCCCCAAAGATTCCATTTGAGGACATAGTTTTCCAGCAGATCCCGTTCCTCGTCGGTCAGATCGGTCAGCCCGGTCTTGAGGTAGCGGAACATATCGTCATAGGTATAACCGACGCACACAGCGTCCAGAGCGGCGGTGACCAGCGTCATCACCGGCTTTTGCAGAATATCACTGCGGGCCGAGCGGAACACCGGGATGCCGTAGCGGTCAAAGACCGACTCCACCAGAGCGTCATAGCGTTCAAAGCTGCGGGCTGCCACGCCAATGTCCCGATAGCGCAGTCCCTTGTCCCGCACAAGCTCCAGTATCTTGGCTGCCGTCCACTCCACCTCGGTGCGTGGGTCGGGGGCACAGAACAGCCCCACCTGCCCCTCACAGGACACCGGCTGCTCCACCGTATCAAACAGCCCCCGCTCCACCGCAGTCATGGGAGCCGAACGGGCCGGAGAGGGCCGAAGACATTCCTCCACCCGGCACTCCACCCCCGCCTTGGCCGCCATACGCTGCAGCCGTGCGGCGGTGCGTCGGGCGGCAGAGAACACACCCATGCCGTCCTCGTCCTCCGTCAGCTTGTCGCAGGTGAGGGCTACGGTCATACCGGCACCACGGCGCAGCAGCAGCTCCACGATCTGCAGCTGCTGGGGCGTAAAGTCGATAAAGCCGTCCAGATAAAAACATACCCCGTCTGCCCAACGGCTTTGGGCCAGCTTTTCCGCCGCACGGGTCAGACGGTCTCTGGGGTCAAGGCCGGTCTGGGCGGTCAGGGCATCGTAAGCGGCGCAAATGAGGCCCAGATCCTGCAGACGGGCACCGTCGGGGCCGCCCACCTCCTGCCCCACCTCACTCAGGCGCTGAGGCGGAACACAGCAGCTTTTCAGTTCGTCCACCGTGGCCAGCAGGCTGCTGAGGAAGGCCGGACGCCGGGAGGGTCTGGCGTAGGCGGTCAGCTGACCGGACACCGCCTGTACCGCCCGGTACATCAGCAGCAGCCGGCCGCCGGCGTCCAGCTGCGTACAGCCCAAGCCGCCTGCCGTCTGAAACACCCGGTTTGCAAGGCGTGTAAAGGTAAGCACCTCGGCATACAGGCTCACCGGCGCACCGCCGAGCCGGCACAGCCGCCGCTCCGTCTCATGGGACTGGGGGTCGGGCACCAGCAGAATACTGCGTGCATCCCTGGCGGCACACATCTGCTCCAGCAGACGGGTAGACTTGCCCGTACCGCTG
>JAZOBP010000163.1:0-2279 GCA_045596065.1 Lawsonibacter sp.
AGCCCGGCCATATGTGGCATATGCGCTACCCCCTCACCGACGGCTCCGGCTATCTGGTGGTGGCTACCACCCGTCCCGAGACCATGATGGGCGACACCGGCGTGGCGGTTAACCCCAACGACGAGCGCTACACCCATCTGGTGGGCAAGACCGTTATGCTGCCCATTATGAACCGTGAGATCCCCATCGTGGCCGACGACTATGTGGAGCTGGACTTCGGCTCCGGCTGCGTGAAGATGACCCCTGCCCACGACCCCAACGACTTTGAGGTGGGCCTGCGCCACAATCTGGAGACCATCCGTGTTCTGGACGACAACGGCGTGGTCAACGCCGAGGGCGGTATGTTTGAGGGCATGGACCGCTACGAGGCCCGCAAGGCCGTGGTGGCCGAGATGGAGCGTCTGGGCCTGATGGAGAAGATCGAGGACTACTCTCACAACGTGGGCACCTGCTACCGCTGCTCCACCGATGTGGAGCCCATCATCTCCGCTCAGTGGTTTGTCAAGATGAAGCCCCTTGCCAAGGAGGCTCTGCGTGTGGTCAACGAGGGCGAGACCAAGTTCGTCCCCGACCGCTTTGCCAAAACCTACACCAACTGGATGGAGAACGTCCATGACTGGTGCATCTCCCGTCAGCTGTGGTGGGGTCACCAGATCCCCGTGTGGTACTGCGCCGACTGCGGCAAGATGACCGTCAGCCGTGAGGACGCCACCGAGTGCGCCCACTGCCACTCCAAGAACATTGAGCGTGACCCCGACGTGCTGGATACCTGGTTTTCCTCCGCTCTGTGGCCCTTCTCCACGCTGGGCTGGCCCGACAGCGACAGCGAGGATCTCAAGTACTTCTATCCCACCGACGTGCTGGTCACCGGCTACGACATCATCTTCTTCTGGGTGTCCCGCATGATCTTCTCTGCCTGCGAGCACACCAAGCAGCCCCCCTTCCACACCGTGTTCATCCACGGTCTGGTGCGTGACGGCAAGGGCCGCAAGATGTCCAAGTCTCTGGGCAACGGCATCGATCCTCTGGAGATCGCCGAGACCTACGGCGCCGACGCCCTGCGCTTTAACCTCATCACCGGCAACAGCCCCGGCAACGATATGCGCTTCTACACCGAACGCTGCGAGGCCATGCGCAACTTTGCCAACAAGATCTGGAACGCCTCCCGCTTCCTGATGATGAACCTGACCATCGACACCTGTCAGCTGCCCGAAAAGCTGGAGCTGGAGGACAAGTGGATCCTCTCCAAGCTCAACAGCCTCATCCCCGACATGACGGACAACATGGACCGCTACGAGCTGGGCGTGGCCGCACAGAAGGTCTACGACTTTATCTGGGACAGCTACTGCGACTGGTATATCGAGCTGACCAAGTCCCGTCTGCAGGGTGACGACGAGGACAGCAAGGTGCGTGCCCAGCAGGTGCTGTGCTATGTGCTGACCAACATCCTCAAGCTGCTGCACCCCTTCATGCCCTTCATCACCGAGGAGATCTGGCAGGCCCTGCCCCACGAAGGCGACTTCCTCATGATGCAGAAGTGGCCTGAGTACAGCAAGGAGCTGGATTTTGCCGCCGAGGAGAAGGCTCTGGAGCAGGTCATGGACGCCATCCGTGCCATCCGCACCCGCCGTGCCGAGATGAACGTGCCCCCCTCCAAGAAGGCTCAGCTTACCGTGGTCACCGACCAGCAGGCGGTCTTTGAGGCGGGCGTGCCCTTCCTCAAGCGTCTGGGCTACGCCAGCGATGTGACCATCGTGTCCGCCGACAAGGCTCCCGACGCCGCCGGTCAGGTGGTCATTGTCACCCACGCCGCCCAGCTGTTTATCCCTCTGGGCGAGCTGGTGGATCTGGCCAAGGAGAAGGCCCGCATCGAAAAGGAACTCAAGAAGAACTCCGACGAGCTGGCCAAGCTCAACGCCAAGCTGGCCAACCCCGGCTTTGTCAACAAGGCTCCTGCCAACGTGGTGGAGGCTGAGCGTGAGCGCAGCGTCACTCTGGCCGAGCTGGTTGCCAAGCTGGCCGAGCAGCTGAAAACCATGTAAATCCTGCCGTTCCCCGCCACAACTGTGGCGGGGCGCATACGACAAGCCTTTCAGCAAAATCCCCCACGCAAAATTGTCGTATGCACGAAAAGGCATATATAAAATGACACAAAAAAACGGACGACCGATGGTCGCCCCTACAAGTAGAATAAAATATATGCGTAGGGGTGGGCAGAGCCCTTCCGTTATACCCCTCTCAGGCGCATACGCGTCGGCTCTCCCAAAGGGCGAGCCTTT
>JAZOBP010000164.1:0-3805 GCA_045596065.1 Lawsonibacter sp.
TGCCAGATATGTCGGACGGGAATAGGGGCATAGTCCAGCCCTCTGAGCCGGGTGATGCCCGTCCCCTCCCGCTTGAACCAGGCCTCCTTGGCCGTCCAGATCTCAAAAAACCGCCGCCGCTGGCCCTCGTCCTGTGGGTCGAAGTCCCGTCCCTGCGACAGATACGCCCAATCCGACCGGGTGCAGATGCGCTGAGCAAGCCTTTGGGAGACCGGCCGGACAAGCTCTGCATCCACCCCCACAGGTTTTGTGTCAAAGGCCGCCGCCAGATACGTCCCCGTATGGCTGAGGCTGAACTGCACCGGCAGTCCCTGTACATAGGGCTTGCCCTGTGGGGTACGGGCAAGGGCGATGTCCTCCACCGGGCGGCCAAAGCGTGCGGCAAGCTGCCTCTTGACCACCCACTCCCCCAGCACGGTCATGCGCCGGGTCTGCTCATGGGTCACGGACAGCACAGACCGGCGGCGCTCCGGCTCCATCAGGGCCACGCAGCGCTCATAGTCCGCCTCGGTCAGCTCCTCCAGCCGGTGCAAGGACCAGTCCATCCCGTCCACTTCCCTCCTGTTTAGTCAAAGGCCAGGCCCATATAGGCGTTTTGCCCGTCCCAGCCCTCCGGCACCTCGTCCAGCCACCGGATCATACCAAAGGCCACCCGTTCCCCCTCGCCGGGCCACGGAGAACGCACCTCGTACCGCTCCCCCGGGTGGGCCGCTCCAAGCTCGTCCAGGACCCGGCTGCGGCAGTCGGCCCCGGTCAGCAGCTCCTTGACCACCACAAGGCCGTCCTCCCCCCGTTCCACGCAGGCGCAGCCGCCCTCCACGGCGTACAGACCGCCGCCGGACAGCCGGCACACCCCCTGCTGATAGCCCATGGCGTGGTCGCCGTAGGAAACATGGGCCATACCGGACAAAAAGCCTTCCCGGATCCGGGCGTATTGCGCCCCGTCCACGGGCTTGAGCTCCGCCTTGCCCTTACCGGGCACAAAGCCGTTCCGGGCCAGCGTAAAATTCTCCTCAAAGCCGTTGGCCCCAAAGAATACATGCAGATCGGGCCGGGCAGGCACCGTGGTCAGGCAGGCAAAGCCCCGCTCCTTCAGCCACCGGCCGCAAAAGGCCAGCAGCTGCCCGGCATATCCCCTGCCCCGGGCCTCCGGGTGGGTGGCCACGGCGTAGAGGTAGGCGGCAGGCCACTGTGCGCCCCCGGCCCCCACCAGCGGCATATCAAACCATGCCGTCATGGCCTGCACCGCACCGTCCTGCTCCAGCACCAGAATGTGCTCCGGGCCGGGGCAGCGGTCAAAAAAGCAGTCCATATACTCCTGCGAGTCCCCAAAGGCCAGCTGCCACAGCTCCCGCAGCCGGGGCAGGTCCTGCAATCGGGAGCATCTCAGTTCCACACCCATGATTACCTCCATAAAAACATATCCCTGCCGCAGCAGGGATATGAGATGGTCACATTCGGCTCAGCCAGAGGCTGCGCACCAGCAGGGCGGATGTGAGCACAAACCACACCTCCAGCGCCCCTGTCACCTTGCCCCCGGCAAGGTAGAGCATGACCGATGCCAGTGCAATGACCCACCACGCCGCCAGATGGCAATTGCCCCTCCGGCGATCCTCCTGCCGGCACTGGAGCAGCACCAGCAGCACCGCCGCCATGATCAGGATGCTGGCCCCAAAGGACATCAGCACGTGGGCCCGGGCGGCCCGTGGCCGCTGACCGGGCAGGTAGGGCAAAATCACCGTACCCGTAAAGGCAAGGCAGGCCGCCAGCACCAGCCCGTAGGGCCGGGAGGGCCGGGTCAGGGTGCGGCACACCCCCGTCAGGGTCAGGGCAAAGTAGCCCCCCACCAGCACCGCCCACAGGGCAAAGGCCCAAAACCGGTCAGGCCCGGTCATGGCCGCAGAGGAAAAATTCGTCGTCAGCCACCGCTCCCGCTCCATGAGCAGCAGGGTGTACACCGGCAGGACGAAGCCGCTGAGCCCGTCCACCCAGAGCTTATGTCTCCTGCAGGGCCTCAACCCTTGGCAGGGACGCTCTCCAGCTGTCCCTGGGCATCAAAGCGCACGGGCTTGATGTCGTTGCCCGTGTTTTTGCGGATGTCGTCCAGACGGATGCCCTCGGTGATGGAGGACACCAGCGTGTAGGCCACGCCGTGGCGTCTGGCACGGCCGGTGCGGCCGATGCGGTGGATATAATACTCGTTTTCGTCGGGCACGTCGTAGTTGAACACCACATCCACATCGTCAATGTCCAGACCGCGGGCGGCCACATCGGTGGCCACCAGCACCCGCATCTGGCCCTCACGGAACTTCTGCAGGGTCTTTTCCCGCACCCGCTGCTGAATGTCCCCGTGGATGGCCTGACAGGTGATGCCCCGCACGTTCAAAAGGCCGGCCAGCCGGTCGGTCATATTTTTGGTGTTGCAGAAGGCGATGGCGTGGTCGTACCCGCCCAGCTCCAGCAGCCGGGCCACCACGTCCGCCTTCTCGTTGCGCTCCACGTCCAGACGGTACTGGGCAATGTCGGGCTTGTTCTGCTCGTCGGCCCGGACGGTGATCTCCACCGGGTCACGCTGATAGACCCATGAGATGTCCATGACCTCCCGGGAGATGGTAGCGGAGAACATACCCAGGTTTCTGCGCCCCTTGATCTGGTCAAGGATGCGGGTCACGTCCCGCACAAAACCCATGTCCAGCATACGGTCGGCCTCGTCCAGCACCACGGTGAGCACCTTGTCCAGCCGGACGGTGCGGCGCTTCATGTGGTCCATGAGGCGGCCGGGGGTGGCCACCACGATCTGGGGCCGCTTTTTCAGCTGGGTGATCTGCTTGTCGATGGGCTGACCGCCGTACAGACACACGGTGCGCACGCCCTCCTTAAAGGCGCACAGATCCCGCAGTTCCTCCTGGATCTGAATGGCCAGCTCCCGGGTGGGGGCCAGCACCAGAGCCTGCACCTCGTCCACAGCGGGGTCGATGTGCTCCACCATGGGGATACCGAAGGCAAAGGTCTTGCCCGTGCCGGTCGGGGCCTTGGCAATGACGTCTTTCCACTCCATAAAGCAGGGGATGGCACCCGTCTGCACCGGGGTGGCCTCTACATAGCCCTTTTTGTCAATGGCACGCATGACCTCGGCCGACAGGCCCAGCTGGTCGTAGCGTATGACGTCATTGACGATCTCGCCGTTGATTTCCATTGTTCATTCCTCCTATGTGTCCGATCCAAGGCCAACCTCACCCAGACACACAGTCCGAAAAACGCCCTCACCGGCGCGGCCTCAAATCTTTGGGACTGAACACAGCCCCGTCCGGCGTATTTTATCACAGTCTGTCGCATATTGCAATCATCCCCGGCAAAGCTGCTGCAATTTGGGCAACAATCTGTGTTTTTCCTCTATCATTTCTGCAAATTCTATGTTATAATGCGCAATTGCGAGCATTGAATGTAAGGAGTTTTTTCCCATGATCACAGTTACCGATTTGAGTTTGAATTACAGCGGCACGCCCCTGTTCTCCCACGTGGATCTGCAGTTTGACCGGGGCAACTGCTACGGCATCATCGGCGCCAACGGTGCGGGCAAGTCCACCTTTCTGAAGATCCTGTCCGGGGAGCTGGAGTCCACCAGCGGCGAGGTGCACATCCTGCCCAACACCCGCATGTCCGTCCTCAAGCAGAATCAGAACGCCTACGATGCCTACAACGTCATGGACACGGTCATCATGGGCAACCAGCGTCTGTACGACATCGGCAAGCAGAAAGACGCCCTCTACGCCAAGGAGGAGATGACCGATGAGGACGGCATGCT
>JAZOBP010000165.1:0-2674 GCA_045596065.1 Lawsonibacter sp.
CCTCTCCGGCGAGATGGAGCCGGACGAGGGCACCGTCAAGTGGGGCCAGACCGCCACCTTCTCCTACTTTCCCAAGGACAACACCGAGTACTTCGAGGGCTGCGACGACAATCTGGTGCAGTGGCTGCGCCAGTACTCCCCCGACCCTCAGGAGCAGTATTTGCGCGGCTTTTTGGGCCGTATGCTCTTCTCCGGCGACGAGGTGTACAAGCCCGTCAAGGTACTCTCCGGCGGCGAGAAGGTGCGGTGTATGCTCTCCCGTATGATGATGTCCGGGGCCAACGTCCTCATGCTGGACCAGCCCACCAACCATCTGGATCTGGAGTCCATCGCCGCCCTGAACAAGGGCCTTGAGGCCGTCAAGTGCAACATTCTCGTGGCCTCCCACGACCACCAGCTGGTGCAGACGGTGTGCAACCGTGTCTTTGACTTTACCGCCGACGGCAGGCTCATCGACCGCAAGATGACCTACGACGAATATCTGGAAAGCCAGAAGCCTCAGGCATAAGCAAACGCCCTGTGTGTCATGCACACAGGGCGTAATTTTTATTTGTTCAGATACACTTCAAAGGCCCGCACCCACTTTTGGGCGATGTACTCGTGGAAGTTAAGGGTAGGATGCACGCCGTCCAGCGTCCAGAAGCCGGCAGGGTGCTGCTCCTCCAGGTCGTACAGGTCAAACTGCAGGGACAAAAAGGGGATATCGTACTTGCCGCACAGCATCTGCACCGCCTCCGAGCGCATGGCCACCTCGCCCTCGAAAAACTCAATATCCTCAGCGGTGGCACGGCCTTCGTTGACAAAGGGCTCCATAAGCAGCAGCTTGGTGTCGGGCAGCTCCTGCCGGATCTCCCCCAGCAGCCTGTCGTATACCTCCACATAGGTGTCGATGTCCACGCCCCTACCGATTTGGGTGTGCCACACATCGTTGATGCCGATGAGGATGCTCATAAAGTCGGGCTTCACATCAAAAATATCCGCCTGACGCCGCTCATAGAGTAGGGTCACCCGGTCGCCGCTGACGCCCCGGTTGACAAAGGTGAACTGGCCGGGGTACTTCTCCTCCAGTGCCCGGGCCACCAGCATGGCATAGCCCTCGCCCAGACTTGCCGGATCGTTTCTGTCCCGGCCGCAGTCGGTGATGGAATCACCCTGAAACAAAATCGTTTTCATTTTTACCTCCTCATATACGGCCCCCTTGTGTAAAGGGGGCTGTCAGCCGCAGGCTGACTGGGGGATTGCCCAATCTTACGCCTCCCAGCCGCTCAAATAGGCCTTCTGCTCCTCGGTCAGCTCGTCAATGGCCAGACCCAGCGCCTCCAGCTTGGTCACGCCGATCTGATAGTCGATCTCCTCCGGGATGTCATAGACCTTGACCTCCAGAGCCTCCCGGTTTTTCACCAGCCACTCGGCGGCCAGAGCCTGCACCGCAAAGGACATGTCCATGATCTCTGCCGGGTGTCCGTTGCCGGCGGCCAGATTGACCAAACGTCCGTCGGCAATGACGTTGAGAATGCGGCCGTCGGCCATGCGGTAGCCGTTGATGTTGGCACGGCGGGCGATCTTCTCCACCCCGTTGGCCTCCAGCCACGCCACATCCACCTCACAGTCAAAGTGGCCGGCGTTGCACAGCAGCACGTTGTCACGCATCACGGCAAAATGCTCGGGGGTGATGACGTCCTTGCAGCCGGTGGCGGTGATAAACAGATCGCCCTCCCGTGCCGCCTGTGCCATGGGCATGACCCGGTAGCCGTTCATGGTGGCGTCCAGCGCCTTAAAGGGATCTACCTCGGTGACGATGACGTCGGCACCCATGCCCTTGGCCCGCAGTGCGATGCCGCTGCCGCACCAGCCGTAGCCGGCCACCACCACGGTCTTTCCGGCCATGATGAGGTTGGTGGTGTGGAGGATGCCGTCCATGACGGACTGACCCGTGCCGTACTTGTTGTCGTAGTAGTGCTTGGCCTTGGCGTCGTTGACCGCCATCATGGGGCAGGGCAGCAGGCCCTCCCGCTGACGGGCGAAGAGCCGGTGGATGCCGGTGGTGGTCTCCTCACAACCGCCGATAAGGCAGTCGGCATATTCCTTACACTTGCCCCCCAGCAGGGCGATGAGGTCGCCGCCGTCGTCAATGACGATGTGGGGGTGACACTTGAGGGTCTCCACAAGCAGCTGCTCGTACTGCTCCGGAGTGACGCCGTGGATGCCGAAGGTCTCCACCCCAAGGCTTGCCACCGCCGCCGCCACGTCGTCCTGTGTGGACAGGGGGTTGCAGCCGGTGAGGTAGACCTCTGCGCCGCCCTTTTTCAGCACCAGACCCAAATTGGCAGTCTTGGCCTCCAGATGGACGGACACGGCCACACGCAGGCCGGTAAAGGGCTGCTCCTGTTCAAACCGGGCCTCAATGCCGGACAGGGCGGGCATAAAGTCCCGCACCCAGTTGATCTTCTGCAGGCCGGAGGGGGCCAGAGACATATCCTTGACGATGCTCATAGACGTGCATCCTTTCCAACTCGTATTTGCCTCATTCTACCACAGCAGGCGCCATAAAAAAAGCCCCGTTTTCCCCGGAGGGGCAAAAGTTTACACTTCATACATGGACATTTTACCAAATAACGGGGACAATACAAAAAGACTATGCAACCAAGGAGGTCTATGCCATGGGCGCCATTTC
>JAZOBP010000166.1:0-6802 GCA_045596065.1 Lawsonibacter sp.
GCACCTGCCAGCGGGATTTCGTCAAGGGTCATACCCACAGCGATCTTGGCGGTCACTCTGGCAATGGGGTAGCCCGATGCCTTGGACGCAAGTGCGGAAGAACGGGACACACGGGGGTTGACCTCGATGACGGCGTACTCGAAGCTGTCGGGGTTGAGGGCAAACTGCACGTTGCAGCCGCCTTCGATCTCCAGTGCGTTGATGATGTCCAAAGCGGCGCAGCGCAGCATCTGGAACTCCTTATTGGCAAGGGTCTGAGTGGGGGCCACCACGATGGAGTCGCCGGTGTGCACGCCCACGGGGTCGATGTTCTCCATGGAGCAGATGGTGATGACGTTGCCGGCGCTGTCACGCATGACCTCAAACTCGATCTCCTTCCAGCCGGCGATGCACCGCTCGATGAGCACCTGACCCACACGGGACAGGCTGATGCCGCGGTCGGAGATCTCACGCAGAGAGGGCTCGTCATAGGCGATGCCGCCGCCGGTGCCGCCCAGCGTGTAGGCAGGACGGACGATGACGGGATAGCCGATCTCGTTGGTGAAGGTGACGGCGTCCTCCACGCTCTCCACCACCTTGGAGGTGACGCAGGGCTGGTTGATGGACTCCATACAGTCCTTGAAGCCCTGACGGTCCTCGGCACGGTGGATGGACTCGGGGCTGGTGCCCAGCAGACGCACGTTGTACTTGGCAAGGGTGCCGTTTTCATGCAGGGCCATGGCCATGTTCAGACCGGTCTGTCCGCCCAGATTGGGCAGAAGGGCGTCGGGACGCTCCTTCTCGATGATCTGGGTAATGGAGGGGATGTTCAGCGGCTCGATGTAGACGTGGTCGGCGATGTCCTTGTCGGTCATGATGGTGGCGGGGTTGGAGTTGACAAGGACGACCTCAAGGCCTTCTTCCTTCAGGGCTCGGCAGGCCTGAGTGCCGGCGTAGTCAAACTCGGCGGCCTGACCGATCACGATGGGGCCGGAGCCCAGCACCATGACCTTTTTGATACCGGAATACATGGGCATTACTTGTCACCTCCCATAATGGCGACCACTCGGTCGAAGATGTATTCGGTCTCCGCAGGGCCCTTGTTGCCCTCGGGGTCGTACTGCATACCGAAGCAGCCGGGCCGGGCGTACACAAGGCCCTCGATGCTGCCGTCGTTGATGTTGGTGTGGCTGACGGTGGCCACAGCAGGGTCCACGCTGGCCGGGTCTACGGTGTAGCCGTGGTTCTGGCTGGTGATGTAGATCCTGCCCTTCTCCAGATCCCTGACGGGGATGTTGCCCCCCCGGTGTCCGTAAGGCAGGGCCACGGTCCTGCAGCCGGCGGCAAGGGCCAGCAGCTCATGGCCCAGACCGAAGCCAAACAGGGGCAGGCCGGCCTCGTAGAGCTTTTTGACCTGCTCAATAATGGCGGTGTTCTCGGCCGGGTCGCCGGGGCCGCCGGAGAGAATGACGCCGTCGTAGCCGCCCTTGAGGATGTCCTCGGCAGCGGTGTGGGCAGGCAGGCGGGTGACCTTGCAGCCCCGGCGGGTCAGGGCGGAAACAAGGCTGTTGGCAGCGCCCAGGTCCAGCAGGGCGGCGTGGCAGCGCTGGGCACCCTCGCAGGGCACCTCAACGGCCTGGCCGCAGGTGACCTGCGCCACCGTATCCGTCACCCTGTAGGCCTTGAGCCGGGCCATGACGTCGGTAATATTAAAATGCTCCGCACAGGTAAGCATAGCATTCATGCTTCCCTGATTGCGGAGTATTTTGGTCAAAGCACGGGTGTCAACACCCTGAATACCCACCACATTGTGGGCCTTGAGATAGCTGTTCAGATCGCCCTGGCAGCGGAAGTTGCTGCCCCGGTCGGACAGGTGACGCACCACGATGGCACGGGCCCAGACCCGATCGGACTGGCAGTCCTCCTCGTTGACGCCGTAGTTGCCCACCAGAGGATAGGACATCACAATGCCCTGACCTGCACAGGCCGGGTCCGTGAGCAGCTCCTGATAGCCCACCATGGAGGTGTTGAACACCAGCTGGCAGACTCGGTCCTCGGTGGAGCCGATGCCGGTGCCGGTAAAGACACTTCCATTTTCCAGAATGAGTGTTGCTTTCATATCAATGCATCCCGCCTTTCTAAGTCCGCTTCTGAATCCGCTCTTGAAAAAAGGAGTTGACCGCGCGCATCCGCATCCCTTGGGATGGCGCGTAGTAAACTCCTCAAATTCGTTCGGATTATTTTACCGAAAAACGCAGAAAATTGCAAGAGGTACGGCCATGTTTTTTCGGCTTTTTTCAAGATTGTAGATTTGACCAAATCTCCGGGGGATATTTCCACGGCAAAAAGTCATAATAACTTTGGAAAGGGGGCGATCTGCCTGTTGACCTCTGTGCTGCGCACGGCTTTGCTGTATCTGGTAATCATCACCGCCGTGCGGCTTATGGGCAAGCGTCAGGTGGGAGAGCTGGAGCCCAGCGAGCTGGTGGTCTCCCTGCTCATCGCCGACCTTGCCGTCATGCCCATACAGGAGACCTCCCTCCCCCTGTGGGCCGGGCTTGTGCCCATCTTTACCCTCATCGCCATCACCATGCTGCTGAGCCTTTTGACCATGAAGTGCCTGCCCCTGCGCACCCTGCTGTGCGGCAGGCCCAGCATCGTGGTCCGCAACGGCGTGCCCGACCAGAAGGAGATGCGCCGCAACCGCTACACCGTGGACGAGCTGTTGGAGGAGCTGCGCATGAAGGGCTGTCCCGACCTTGCCGCCGTGCGCTACGCCATACTGGAGACCAACGGCCAGCTGTCCGTCCTGCCCTACGCCGCCCAGCAGCCCCCCACGGCACAGGACATGGGGGTGAATGCCTACGAGGGCGGGCTGAGCGTGGTACTCATCAGCGACGGGACGGTCCTGCGTGACAATCTGCGTCGGTCCGGCCATGACGAGGACTGGCTTAACCGTCAGCTGCGAACGCACCACTGCCCCTCCCCTGCCCATGTGTTCCTCATGACCGTGGACGAGGGGGGCAAGGTATATGTGGCGGCGAAGGAAGCAGATTAACCGGAAGCCGGCAGCTGACCGTATCTCTCCCTCCGTCATGGCGTTGCCGTGCCGCCTGCCTCACAGAGGGAGGCAATGAAAAACGGATGCCCCATGCAGGGCATCCGTTTTGTCGTTGTACTTACTTCTTTTTGATCTCGTCCCAGTAGCGCTTGGCGGTCTGCTCGGTCTTGTTGTCCCCGTACTGATAATACCGCTTGTTCTTGATGGGGTCGGGCAAATACTGCTGGCTGACCCAGTGGCCGGGGAAGTCGTGGGGGTATCGGTAGCCCTGCTCCCGCTCCATACCGGCGGAGTCGGCGTGGACGTTCTGCAATTCTCTGGGGATGTCCCCGGTGTGGCCGGCCCGGATGTCGGCAAGGGCGGCGTCGATGCCCATGCACACGCTGTTGGACTTGGGGGCGGTGGCCAGCAAAATGGCGGCCTGTGCCAGAGGCAGACGTGCCTCAGGCAGGCCCAGCTGCAGGGCGCTGTCCACACAGGCCTTGACGATGAGGGCGGCCTGAGGGTAGGCCATGCCGATGTCCTCACTGGCCGAGCACAGCAGGCGGCGGATGGCGGTGATCATGTCACCGGCCTCCAAAAGACGGCCCAGATAGTGCAAAGCGGCATCCGGGTCGGAGCCGCGCAGGGACTTCATCAGGGCCGAGGCAATGTCAAAGTGGGCGTCCCCCTCCCGGTCGTAGCGCATGGCGGACTGCTGGGAGACCAATTTTGCATCCTCAAGAGTGACAAGTAGTTTCCCTTGCTCACGCTTGGCAGCGTTGAGAAGCAGCTCCACGGCGTTCATAGCCTTACGCACATCTCCCCCGCAGGAGGCGGCGATGTGTTCGGCCACACCGGCCTCACACTTTGCTTCGGCACCAAGGCGCTGCTCCATCAGGCCGATGCCCCGCTCCACGGCGGGCAGAACATCCTCGGCGGTGTGCTGCTTGAACTCAAAGACGGTGGCACGGGACAGCACGGCGTTGAACACGGCGAAGTAGGGGTTCTCCGTGGTGGAGGCGATGAGGGTGGTCTTGCCGTTCTCCATAAACTCCAGCAGGGACTGCTGCTGCTTTTTGTTGAAGTACTGGATCTCGTCCAGATACAAAAGCACGCCCTCCGGGGCCATAAAGGTGCCGATCTGGGAGATGATGTCCTTGATGTCGGCGATGGAGGCGGTGGTGGCGTTGAGTCGGTGGAGGGGCCGGTTGGTCTGTTGGGCGATGATGTTGGCCACCGTGGTCTTGCCCGTGCCCGAGGGGCCGTAAAAGATGAGGTTGGGGATGTCGCCGCTTTCGATGATGCGGCGCAAAAGCCCGTTTTGACCCAGAATATGACGCTGACCCACCACCTCGTCCAGATGGTTGGGGCGTATTTCGTCAGCAAGAGGACGATAGGACATATTACTTCACTCCTTATGCCAGACCGACGGTGCGGCAGATACGCTTCGTGACCAGGCGGTTGACAAGGGCCACCACACGGCCCACGCCCAGCATAGCGGCCACCGTACCAATGCCCACACCGATCAGACGGCCGCCGAATACAAGGCCGATGACCACCGTCACGCAGGCACAGCCGATGTCAAAGATGTTTTTGGTCAGGCCCTGACTCCAGCCCGTCCGCTCCGACAGGGTCTGGACGATGCCCTCACCGGGGTTGGGCACCAGACGCATATTCAGCGACCAGGAAACGCCGATGCCCACAAACACCACGGCCACCAGCATCACGGCCAGATCGACCCAGATGGAATGGGCGGTGCTGTCGTAGGGGATGACCGAGACCAGCCGGTCCATGACCCAGCTGAACACAACGGTCACGCCCAGCTGCAAAAGGTCGTACAGGCGGCTGTTTTTGCCCCGAAGGATAAACTGGGCGGCCACGAAGCAGGTGTAGACGATAAAATTCATCACTCCGAGTTTTTGACCCCAGATGACCGAAATGCAGTAGGCCACCGAGGAGATGGGCGAGGTGCCCAGATCCGCCTTGATGCTCAAGGCGATGCCGAAGGCCAGCGAGCACAGGCCCAGCAGGTAGATCGCCCAGCGCAGAATGGTTTTTTTCACGGTTTTTCCTCCGTCTGTTTGGTAAAGTGGTCGCACCAGAGGCGCAGGGTGCAGCTTTGGCACCGGGGCCGTCGGGCGATGCACACGGCACGGCCGTGGAGCACCATGCGGTGGCAGAAGCCGTTGGAGCGATCGGGCGGCAGGAGCTTGCGCAGCTGCTGCTCCACCCGGGCCGGGTCCTTTGTGCCGTCGGTGAGACCCAACAGGCCGGTGATGCGGATGCAGTGGGTGTCTGCAACCACCACGCCGGGGGTGTGGTAGATGTCGCCCAGCACCAGATTGGCCGTCTTGCGGCCCACACCGGGCAGACGCAGCAGATCGTCCATGTTGTCGGGCACCCTGCCGCCGTAGTCCCGGATGAGCATCTGGGCGGCAAGGACGATGTCCCGTGCCTTGGCCCGGAAAAAGCCCGTGGAGTGCACGTACCCCTCCACCTCGGCGATGTCCGCTTCGGCAAGGGACTGCAGGGTGGGATAGCGGCTGTAGAGGGCCGGGGTGATCTGGTTGACCCGCTCGTCGGTGCACTGGGCGGCCAGACGGACGGAAAAGAGCAGCTCGTAGTCCTTTTCGTAGTTGAGGGAGCAGATGTCGTCGGGGTAGAGCCGCTCCAGCTCGTCCACGATGGCGAGCACACGGTCAGACATTTTCATAAAGCACCTCGTTGGGGACGGAATTTGGTGGTTTGTTCATTTTACCACAGTCTGCGGGGAATTTCGAGCCTGTTTTTCCATTTACACCATTGTTTTTTTGTTGGAAAATGTTATAATGCTATCATCATCTTTTTAAACCTAACAGGAGGGCAACCAAAATGGTCAAGTCTATGATGGATTTCCTTGCCGCCGCCGACCCCGAACTGGGGGCTGCGGTACGCGCCGAGTACGACCGTCAGCAGCGCAACATCGAGCTGATCGCCTCGGAGAACATCGTCAGCACCGCAGTTCTGGCCGCTGCCGGCACAGTGCTGACCAACAAGTACGCCGAGGGCTACCCCGGCAAGCGCTACTACGGCGGCTGCCAGTGCGTGGACATTGCCGAAAATCTGGCTATTGAGCGCGCAAAGGAGCTCTTCGGCGCTCAGTTTGCAAACGTCCAGCCCCACTCCGGCGCGTCGGCCAACTATGCGGTGTATCAGGCCCTGTGCAATCTGGGCGACACCGTACTGGGCATGAGCCTTGACAACGGCGGTCACCTGACCCACGGCTCTCCCGTCAACTTCTCCGGCAAGAACTACAACATGGTGGCCTACGGCGTCAACGATCAGGGCTACATCGACTACGATCAGGTGCGTGATCTGGCCCGCAAGCACAAGCCCCGTATGATCCTGGCCGGTGCCTCCGCCTACCCCCGTATCATCGACTTCAAGGCCTTTGCCGACATTGCCCATGAGGTGGGCGCTTACCTGTTTGTGGACATGGCCCACATCGCCGGTCTCGTGGCTGCCGGGGTGCACCCCTCCCCTGTCCCCTACGCCGACGTGGTGTCCACCACCACCCACAAGACCCTGCGCGGGCCCCGCGGCGGTATGCTGCTGTGCAACGACCCCGACATCGCCAAGAAGCTCAACTCCGCCATCTTCCCCGGCTCTCAGGGCGGCCCGCTGGAGCACATCATTGCCGCCAAGGCCGTGGCGCTGGGCGAGGCACTCAAGCCCGAATTCAAGGCCTATCAGCAGCAGATCGTCAAGAACGCCGCCGTGCTGGCCGACACCATCATGGCC
>JAZOBP010000167.1:0-2688 GCA_045596065.1 Lawsonibacter sp.
CGCTGCAAAATCATAACCACCGGCACTGCCGGTGGTTTTTTTCTACAAAAAGTGCACTTTCCTTGCGGAAAGCACGCTTTTTGCGTTTCGCACTTTTTCTACTTCAGTCTTATTCCTCCCGGCCAAGAAGCCAATCCACACTGACTCCCAAAACCTCGGCCAATGCCACCAGTTCCTTGTCCGAAACAGGACGCTTCTGCCCCTCCAACAGGGACAGAGCCGGAATACTGATCTCAATACCCGCTACCTGCAGTTTGGCCAGCAGTTCCACCTGCTTCATATTTTGACGCAGTCTGGCCTGTGTTACACGGGCACCGATGATGTTCTTGTCACCAAGTTCAAGCTTGCGTGTTTTCAGATGATCACCCTCTTACTGCCTAAATTATATGCAGTAAGAGATTTGACAAATTTGGTAATACCAAATATAATCAAATTTGGCGAAATTAAATTTATAAAAAGGCGGTAATGGCTATGGCGGACTATAAGCAACTGTATTTGATGCTCTTTAACAAACTCACCGATTTATCCCGGGAAATTGCAGAAATCCAGCAGCTGGCCGAGGAGCTTTATATCGGAGCAGAAGAAAATGACACCCCTGAACCGTAACCGTCAGGGGTGTCATTCTAAATCTTATTTCTGATATTCAAACTCCAGATCGTACAGGGACACGATATCGCCGTCCCGGATGCCCATGGACTCCAGCCTGTCAAACAGGCCGGACTGGCGCAGCTGGCGGTCAAACCAGTTGCGGGACTCGTAGTCACCAAAGTTGACATTGGACATCAGCTGCTGCAGCCAGGGGGCTTCGATGACCCAGGTGTCGTCGTACTGCTCGATGGTCACCTCGCCGGTGGTATCCACCTCAGGGGCACGGGGCACGTAGGTGGCCTCATACACGGTGACGGGGGGCAGCTGGGCCAGCTCCTGAGCAGCCTTCTTCACCAGCTCACGGGTGCCCTGATGGGCGGCGGCAGACAGCTCAAACAGCTCCATGCCCCTGGCCTCGACGTGCTCACGCAGACGCCGGAGCAGTTCAGGGTCGGACATGATGTCCACCTTGTTGGCCGCCACGATCATCTTGCGTGTGGCAAGCTCGGGGGAATACTGGGCAAGCTCGGCGTTGATGGCCTCAAAGTCCTCCACCGGGTCACGGCCCTCGCTGCCCGACACGTCCACCACATGGATGAGCAGGCGGCAGCGGTCGATATGCCGCAAAAAGTCATGACCCAGACCGGCACCGTCTGCCGCACCCTCGATGATGCCGGGGATGTCGGCCATGACAAAGGACACGCCCTCCTCCACATACACCACGCCCAGATTGGGGAACAGGGTGGTAAAGTGGTAGTTGGCGATCTTGGGCTGGGCACGGCTGACCACGCTGAGGAGGGTGGATTTGCCCACGTTGGGGAAGCCCACCAGACCCACGTCAGCCAGCAGCTTCAGCTCCAGCACCACGTCCCGGCTCTCACCGGGCAGGCCAGCTTTGGCAAAGCGGGGCACCTGACGGGTGGGGGTGGCAAAATGCTGGTTGCCCCAGCCGCCCTTGCCGCCCTTACACAGGACAAAGGGCTTCTCATCGGCCATGTCGTGGATGATCTCATTGGTCTCGGCGTCCCGGATGACCGTGCCCCGGGGCACGCTGAGGATGAGATCTTCCCCGTCCCGGCCGGTGCAGCGCTTGCCGCCGCCGTCCATGCCGTTTTGGGCCACGTACTTGCGCTTATAGCGAAAGTCCATAAGGGTGGACATATGATCGTCAATGGTGACAATGACGCTGCCGCCCTGACCACCGTCGCCTCCGTCCGGGCCGCCGTTGGCCACGTACTTTTCCCGATGGAAGGAGACCACGCCGTTGCCGCCGTTGCCGGAGCGCACGGTGATGCGGGCGGTATCTACAAAGGGTGCTGCCATATGGGGCACCTCCGTTTCTCAAAGAGATAAAATAAGCCGCAAACGAATGTCGTTTGCGCCTTATTGTTTCAGTAAAATTACTGAGCGACCTCCACGATGGAGACCTGCTTGCGGTCCTTGCCAAGGCGCTCAAACTTGACCTTGCCGTCCTTCAGGGCGAACAGGGTGTCATCGCTGCCCTTGCCCACGTTCACACCGGGGTGGATGTGGGTGCCGCGCTGACGAACCAGGATGTTGCCGGCCAGAACGAACTGACCGTCGCCGCGCTTGACGCCCAGGCGCTTAGCCTCGGAATCGCGGCCGTTACGAGTGGAGCCAACGCCCTTCTTATGGGCGAAAAACTGCAAACCGATTTTCAGCATGTCTTACACCTCCAAGACAGATATGTTTTCAGGATATTCCTCGTGCAGTTCGGCAAGATAGACCATCAGGGCTGTCAGAAGCGCCTGACAGGTGCTCTCGTTGGTCTGACCCAGACTGCCGGGAAGCTTGAGGGAGATGGACGCGTCTTTCTGTCGAACCTTCACCGATGCTTCCAGTCCGAGCACGTCGTTAATGGCGCACTCACACAGGCGGACGGCGCTGGTGACGGCGGCGCAGACGATGTCGCTGCCCTCGTCGGCATAGCCGCTGTGACCCTTGACTTCAAAGCCCACGATACGGCTGCCTTCCAGATGAAAGGCTACGGTGGTCATCAGGCCTTGATGGCGCCGATCTGCACCTTGGTGTAGGGCTGACGATGGCCCTGACGCTTACGATAGCCCTTCTTGGGGGTAT
>JAZOBP010000168.1:0-5133 GCA_045596065.1 Lawsonibacter sp.
AGTCCCAGTTGGCGGCCTGCTCGGGGAACAGACCGGTGTGTTTGAAGTTCATGGGCTTGATGTTAAAGGTCAGATCCTTGTAGTCCACCGTCCAGCGCTGAGGCATGGACTTGTTGTCCCATGCGCCGCCGCCGGTGGAGGAACGGGCATAACGGCCGGCATTCTGCTTCCAGCCCCGATGGGTACGGGGGGTATTCCAAATGGCCTGAGGATCGGGACGCACCAGCAGCTGATCGCCCCAACGCTCTAATTTTTCACCACGACCGCAGTCGATGAGTTCGTAATCCTTCCATCCGTCGGCAACCCACATAAATGGACACACCTTTCCACATTAACGTAACTAATGTAGTATAACACCTCAAGGGCCCGTTCGTCAATGACTCCCGGGGTGTATTCTGCCGGGAACGGCGGTTTTCCTTCCAAAGATACAAGAAGTGTGCAGAACCTGCAAGGAGAACTTGTTTTTTCCGACAAGGTGTGATAAAATACCCTGTAACCTGATGTAAATGCCCTTTTGGGGCGGAGAGAGGTGTCCTATGGACAACCAGTTCAGAAGCAAGGCCTTCGGCGGTTTTAACCGCAAGGATGTCATCGAATATCTGGAGCGCAGTGCCAGGGAGCACAGCGAGGAAGTCGCTCAGCTGCGCAGTCTGCTGGACGAGGCGCAAAAGGAGCGGGATGCGCTGCAGGAGCAGATGCAGTCTCTCAGCGCCGAGTGCGACCATCTGCGTGGTCTGGCGGAGGCTGCCGGACAGCTGCCTGCCGCTCAGGAGGAGATACGCCGCCTGCAGGGGCGTGTGGCTCAGCTGGAGCCCGATGCAGCCGCCTACGCCGCCATCAAGGAGCGTGCCGCCACTATGGAACTGGAGGCCCATCAGCGGGCGCAGGCCATTGTGGATCAGGCCCGCAAGCAGGCCGACGAGGTATTGGGCGAGGCCCGTCAGTGGCTGGGCAGTCTGCGCCGTGAGTACGGCGATCTGCGCCTGCAGGTGGAGAACACCGTGGCCCACGCTGCCGCCGATCTGGACCGGGTGCGTCAGGGGTTGAGCAATGTATCCCTGTGCATGGACCGGCAGAAAAACGCCATGGATCAGTTCCTGCGCACCGCCGAGCCCCAGAAAGAAAACTGAACAGAAAAAATGAGCGTTTCCCGCAAGGGAAACGCTCTTGCTTTTGTTCCAAACCGGATTACAGGTCGGCCTGAAGCTTACGGATGCAGCTGCGGCAGACGTTTTTGCCCCGGAAGGACACCACATCTCCGGCGTCATCGCAGAACACGCAGGCAGGCTGGTACTTGCGCAGGACAATGGTGCTGCCATCCACGTAGATTTCCAAGGCGTCCTTGGGGGAGATGTCCAGAGTGTGGCGCAGCTCGATGGGCAGTACGATACGGCCCAGTTCATCGACCTTTCTGACGATACCTGTGGACTTCAATGCGATCATTCCTTTCTGTACGGGATTGGACTGTCTGTCTGATACTTATTATATCTTTCCAATTCTGGATGTCAACGGAAAAACTTGAAATATTTGTAAATTTTGTGGGAATAACGGAATAAAATGCCAGATATTGGTAAATGCTTGTCCGGCCGTGCATTTGGCAGGGGACAGGGAAACTGACACGGTATGCAATAAAAACAACCCCCGTCCAGATGGATGGGGGTTGAATAAACCATGTTCAATCTTCGGTTTGTGCATACTGGAGGGGAGTCATGCTGGTGGCCTTTTTAAACTCCCGGCTGAAGTAAATGGGGTCGTTAAAGCCGGAACGGGAGGCCACGGTGGTGACGGAATATTCACCGGCCTTCAGCAGCTCCTTGGCGTAGTTCAGGCGCAGATTACGGATATAAACGGACGGGGGCACGGAGAAGGCGGCGTTGAACAGCTTGCGCAGATGGGGCTCGCTGATGCCGCACAGCCGTGCCAGATGGGGCAGTGTGATGCTCTCTGAGGTGTAGTGGGCCTGAATATAGGACAGGGCAGGGGAAAGCTTGGTGAGTATGCTGTCCAGACAGGAATAGTTGGACATCTCCTTGCGGAAAATCTGGATCAGGCGGTAGAGGGAGCAAAAGCACTCCTCACGGAAACCGGGCTGCTTCTTGCGCCATGCAACCTCAGCCTTTTCAAAGCATGACAGGGCTTTTTCCTTGCCCCTTATGCTGACAACAAAGGGCTCGAAGGGCCCGTCATACTGGAAGGTGCGGAAGTTGATGGCGTAGGTGCCGGAGCCCACAGGGAGATCTTCGCCGTGCTCGTCCACGGTGTAGTTGGAGCCCTTGGGCAGATAAATACACTGGCCGGGGGCACAGGTGAGGACATCGCCCGTGTCAAAGCGATAGGTGACAGAACAGCCCAGAGAATAGGCAAAACCGTGGGAGGGACGATCGGTATGCTCGCGCTTTGCGCCTCGGGGAGGGACGAATATGGCGATGCGAATGTCGGAAACCGTAAAATCCTGGTCAAAAAGTTCCAATGCTCTCACCTCGGAGACAATTGTACGGGTTTCAAAGCGGCACGTCAAGAGTGAGAATGATAATCTGGGACAAAATTTAATGAAAAAATGCTCGAATAAGTTTATCGTATCGGATTAGTTATTGAAAATATCTTCTGCATCGCATAACATATTATCCGTAAGGTAATCCCATCCCGAAGAGGTCATGATTATGATTGCAAAATTTGAAGAAAGACGCAGCCGGCTGGCTGATCAGTTTGCGTCGCCCAGGTGGCTGCCCGGGGACGGAATGACCGGGACCGAGCTGGAGAACGTCATCAAACAAATGGAGACGGCAGACCGCAGCCGGGCGCTTATCCGGGCGGAGTGCTTTGCGCTTATTGCCCAGAAGGGCCGGATCGGAGTGGATCCGGAGGATATGTTTCAGGATAAGCTGGACGGTGTGGGCATTCTGCGCCGTCAGCGTATGCGCTGGAGCAAGCAGGTTCAGCAGCAGTATCTGCCGGAGCTGGATCGTGAGATGGACTGCGCATGGCTTGAGCTGGGTGCTTATAAGGGCAACGCCGACTACAGCCACACTTCTCCCAATACCCAGCTGCTGCTTGACGTCGGTCTGCCCGGCCTTTTGGAGCGGGTCAATCAGGCGTCAAAGCGTGAGGGACTGACGCAAAAACAAATCGATTTCTACCAGTCCTGCCGCATCGTGCTGGAGAACACCCTGCGGGTGACCCGGCGCCTTGCTGCGGCCGTGGAGCCCTACAACCCCGAAAACAGCATTGCCCTGACCAACCTTGCAAAGGGCAAGCCCAGCAACATCTATGAGGCTATGCAGCTTTTGGTGCTGTACTTCTTTATTCACGACTACATTCTGGGCACCCGCATCCGCACGCTGGGCCGTCTAGACGTGCTGCTGCAGCCCTACTACGACCGGGATCTGGAGCAGGGCACCTACACCAAGCAGGACGTAGCCGAGCTGCTCAAGTACTTCCTGCATAAGTTCTGGTCGGCCAAGGTCATGTACGACCTGCCCTTCTGCCTAAGCGGTCTGGACGGGGATGGCAACGACGTTACAAGTGAGCTGACCCGTCTGATCGTGGAGGTGTACGACGGGCTGAACATATACAGCCCCAAGATCCACATCCGTGTGTCGGAAAAGACCCCTGCGGACTTTATCAAGCGTGTGCTGGCCTGCATCCGGGGCGGCAACTCCAGCTTTGTATTCGTGCAGGACCGCATTGCCATCAAGGCTTTGATGGATGTGGGCATCCCGGAGCACCATGCCAAAAACTATGTCCCCATCGGCTGCTATGAGCCGGCTGTGTGGGGCATGGAGATGGGCTGTACGGGCAACGGAGGCGTCAACCTTGCCAAGGCACTGGAGTTTATCTTCAACAACGGCTGTGATCTGGCCACAGGCAAGCAGTTCGGTCTGGTGCCCGGCCCCATTCGCAGCTATGAGGACTTTGTTGCCGAGCTTAAGCGCCAGATCGCCCACATGACCGAAAAGGCACTGGACTTTGTGGTGAAGATCGAGCCCTATTACGGTCTGGTCAATCCCGACCCCCTGCTGTCCTGTCAGTATGAACACAGTGTGGAGACGGGCGTGGATGTGTTTGAGGGCGGAGCGCTCTATAACAACAGCTCCATGTATTTCTACTCCATTGCAAGCCTTACCGACAGCGTGTGCGCTGTGAAAAAGCTGGTCTACGAGGATAAGCGCTTTACGCTGGAAGAACTGGGCGATATTCTCAAGGCCAACTGGCAGGGCAACGAAAAGCTGCGTCTGCAGATGCTGCGCCTGCCGGAGAAATACGGCAACAACAACCAGACCGCCGATGCCGTGGCGGTGGACTTTGCTCACTTCTGCGCCGGTCTTGTCAACAACAGGCCCAATGCCCGTGGCGGCGTGTTCAAGGCGTCCCTGTTCACCATCGATACCTGCTTTGCCACTGGCAAAAAGACCATGGCCACCCCCGACGGCAGACGGGCAGGGGAGCCCCTCTCCAAAAATCTGTGTGCCGTGACCGCCATGGACAAAAACGGCATTACCGCCCTGATCCATTCCGTTACCAAGATCGACCACAGCCGATTCCCCAACGGCTCGGTGCTGGACGTGGTGCTCCACCCCTCCGCTGTGTCCGGTGAGGACGGTCTGACCGCCTTCTACGGCGTGCTTAAGACCTATTTTGACAAGGGCGGTCTTGCCATGCACGGCAACGTCTTTGACGCCGAGCAGCTCAGGCGTGCCCAAAACGACCCGGAGCAGTACAAGAACCTGCAGGTGCGTGTGTGCGGCTGGAATGCCTATTTCGTCAACCTCTCCCGTGCCGAGCAGGACGCCTTCATCCGTCAGGCAGAAATGGGCGCCTGACAGAACGGTTACATTACGCAGTATGAGGCCCTGCGACCCTCTTTATACCTGCCGCAGATATTAAAAAAATGGAGGAATCAAACAATGACCAAAAAACTCATCAGCCTGCTGCTGGCTTTGACCATGGCCCTGAGCCTTGCTGCCTGCGGCAAGGGCGGCGACGAGAGCAAGTCCCCTGCGGATACCGGCGACGGCAAGCTGCTCATCGGCCTGCCCATGTCCCCCAACTGCACCGACATCAACGACAACTACATGACCCACTATCTGGAAAACAAGCTCGGCATTGATCTGGAGTTTATGGAGTTCTCCTCCA
>JAZOBP010000169.1:0-4023 GCA_045596065.1 Lawsonibacter sp.
GTGCTGGTCAGCTATAACGGCGACTACATGGGGTGATACCATGTCCACACATAAACACATTGACCGCATCTGCCTTGTGGTGGCGGTTTTGTCCATCCTTCTGTCCATCTGTTTTATCAACGGACGGCGCATGGGCATTCAGGCCGTCTCCCCTTTGACCGGCTACTTATCCCGGCTGTTCGACCCTACCCGGGTGCATACCATTGACATTGTCATGGATGACTGGGACACCTTTTTGCAGACCTGCCGCAGCGAAGAGTATTCCTCCTGCGCCGTGGTCATCGACGGTGAGCATTTTAAGAACGTGGGCATCCGGGGTAAGGGCAACACCTCCCTGTCTCAGGTAGCCTCCATGGACAGCGACCGATACAGCTTTAAGGTAGAGTTCGACCAGTATGACAGCACCAAATCCTATTACGGTCTGGATAAGCTCTGTCTAAACAACCTCATCCAAGACAACACCATGATGAAGGACTATCTGACCTACCAACTCATGGGTCAGTTGGGTGCTCCGGCCCCCTATTGCTCCTTTGTCTATCTCACCGTCAACGGCGAGGACTGGGGCCTGTATCTGGCGGTGGAGGCAATCGAGGACTCCTTTCTCCGGCGCAACTACGGCAGCAGCTACGGCGAGCTCTATAAGCCGGAATCCACCGGCGGCGGTGGAGGCGGTATGGGCTCTCCGGCCACCAAGCTGCAGTATATCGACGACGATCCCGACAGCTACTCGGCCATCTTCTCCAGTGCCAAAACCGATTTGACCGAAGCGGACAAGGCCCGGCTAATCCAGTCCCTCAGGCAGCTCAGCACCGGGGAGAATATCCCCAACGTGGTAGCTGTGGATGACGTAATACGCTACTTTGTAGTACACAACTTCGTCTGCAACGGTGACAGCTACACCGGCTCCATGATTCACAACTACTACCTTCACGAACAGGACGGCAAGTTCTCCATGCTGCCCTGGGACTACAATCTGGCCTTTGGCGCTTTCCACTCCTCCGGCGGCGCCGACTCGGTCAACAGCCCCATCGACACCCCGGTCTCCGGCACCACAGGTGAGGATCGGCCCATGATAAACTGGATCTTTGCTGACGAGGAATACACCCAGCTGTATCACAAGTACTTTGCTCAGTTTCTCGCCGGCACGGATTTCGCCGCCCTTGTTGACGATACAGCCAGCCTGATTGCTCCCTATGTTGAACGTGACCCCACTAAATTCTGCACCTATGAGCAGTTCCAGACCGCCGAACAGACCCTGAAGCAGTTTTGCCTGCTACGAGAGCAGAGCGTACAGGGTCAACTGGACGGGACGATCCCCTCCACTACACAGGGGCAAAAGGATGACCCCTCCACCCTGATTGACGCCTCCGGTCTGAATCTTCAGTCTATGGGCTCTATGGACATGGGCGGCGGCAGAGGGGGTATGGGCGGCAATCGTGAAAACCCAGGTGCTGATCCACAGCCTCAGCAGGGTCAGTTTATGCCCCAGATGGAAACCATGCCTCAACCGAACAACACACCCCAAGCAGACGGCATCCCGCAGACTGATGGCGGTACGTCTCCGGCAAATAGCTTCCCTCCCGCTCCCTCCCGACCCACCGGTGGGCAGTTTGAGCAGATCGGCGACCGGGGCGGCTTTGGGCCGGGGCAGAACAGCCAGTTCCCGACCCAAGATGGGCAGGGCGGCCAGCCGGACACCACGCTTCTTATCCTTGTGCTATCCTGCATGCTCTGCCTGCTGGTGGGCTTGGTGTTCGCCTTTTTCTTCCGTCCGAGACGATAAAGAATCAGCCCGAAGTCATATGCTTCGGGCTGATTTTGTCACATATTAAGTGCTTTGATGACGGCATCGGTCACCTCAGAGGTGGTGGCCGTACCGCCCAGATCCGGGGTCAGGCCCTCCCGGCTGACCAGCACCTGCTCCATGCAGTCGATCAGCCTTTTGCCCCAGTCCTCATGCCCAAAGAAGTCCAGCATGTGGCTTGCCGCCCATACAGTGGCAAGGGGATTTGCCTTACCCTGTCCGGCAATATCCGGGGCCGAGCCGTGGATAGGCTCAAACATAGACGGGAACTTGCGCTCCGGATTCAGATTGGCTCCCGCCGCAAGACCCATGCCCCCTGCAATGGCGGCCCCCAGATCGGTAAGGATATCGCCGAACAGGTTGGAGGTCACCACGATCTCAAAGCGCTTGGGATCCTTGACCATAAACATGGCAGCCGCATCCACCAGCAGAGTACGGCTCTCCACATCCGGGTACTCCTGCCCCACCTCACGGAAGATCTCATCCCAGAACACCATGGAGTAATTCAGCGCATTGCCCTTGCTGATACTGGTCAGACTCTTGCCCTGACTGCGGGCCAGCTCATAGGCGTAGCGGATGACCCGTTCACAGCCCGCCCGGGAGAATACGCTGTCCTGAATGACTACCTCGTTGGGCTTACCTCTGAACAGCCAGCTGCCGCTGCCGGCATACTCGCCCTCGGTATTTTCCCGGACGAAGGTCATGTTAATGTCCTCCTCGTCCACACCGGCCAGCGGTGTGGGTGCCCCCCTAAGCAGCTTGACGGGACGAAGATTCACATACTGGTCAAAGGACTTTCGGATGACCAGCAGCAGATCCCACAGCGAAATATGGTCGGGCACACCGGGCGCCCCCACCGCACCGAGAAAGATGGCATCAAATTCTTTCAGCTGCTCGATACCGTCCGGGGCCATCATGCGGCCCGTCTGCTTATAGTATTCGCACCCCCATGGGAACCATGTAAATTCAAAACGGAAGCCTCCGTCCAGACGTGCCGCCTCTTCCAGCACACGCACTCCCTCACGGATAACCTCCGGGCCGATCCCGTCTCCGGGAATCACTGCGATCTTATGCACCTGCATACCGACCCCTCCTTTTTTCTTCAGAATACCCTCGTTCTAACCATTTGTAAAATAGATAATTATTTGACTTTAATAGTTTTTATTTATATAATAAACCAGAGGTGATCCTGTGACACTTGTGCAGTTAAAATACTTTACAGCCGTTTGCGATCATGGCTCTGTGTCCGCTGCGGCCCAGAGTCTGTTTCTCTCCCAGCCTTCCCTGTCCGCCGCCATCGGTGAGTTGGAGGCTGAGTTTGGCATACCCCTGTTTCACCGGCACCGCCGGGGCATGGAGCTGACCGCAGCCGGGGTGCGGCTGTATGAGCAGGCCCGGCAGCTGCTGGGTCAGGCGGAGCAGACCCGACGTACCATGACCGAGCTGGGCCGGGGACGTATGGTGCTGCGGCTGGGTGTACCCCCCATGATTGGCAGTCTGCTGCTGCCTCTTTTGTATCGGGATTTTCTGGCCCGGCATCCACAGCTGTCCGTAACAGTGACCGAAGGCGGACGCCGTGAGCTGCTGGATAAGCTGAACGGTGACCTGCTGGACATGGTCTTTCTGCCCCACGACCGCCCCCTCTCCCCCGGTCTCGACCGGCTGCCGGTAACAGAGTTCGAAACCGTATGCTGTCTGCGAAAGGGTCATCCGCTCTCTGCCCGTACCCGGCTTTGCCCGGAGGATCTGGCCGATACCCCACTGGTACTGTTTCAGGACAGCTTCTTCCAGACGGAGCGGATCCGGGACTGGTTTGCCGCTGCCGGCATCGAGCCTCATATCATCCTGCAAACCCAGCAGCTGTCCACCCTGCAGAGCGTGGTAGCCAGCACCGATGCAGCGTGTTTTCTCTTCCGTCCCCTGTTGGAGGGCCAAACCCAGCTGGTCCCCATCCCTCTGTCCGACCCCTTCCGGGTACAGGTCAGCCTTGCATGGAAGCAGGGCTTTGCCCGCACGCAGGCCACGCAGCTGCTGCGGGAGTATCTTACCTCCACCCCGTTCCGTCTCAATGCGTAAAAAAAGACCGAGCCCCGTGGCTCGTTCTTTTCATTGCCTTTTTACTTAAGAAATCCGTTGACGATCTGCTCCTCGGCCTCCTGCTCGGTAAGGCCAAGGGTCATGAGCTTGATAAGCTGCTCACCGGCGATCTTGCCGATGGC
>JAZOBP010000170.1:0-4088 GCA_045596065.1 Lawsonibacter sp.
CCGACTTCATACGGCAGGTGCATTTGGAGCGGGTGTGTGGTACAATGGTGCCATTCCCGGAAAACGAGGTGTTTGACCATGTTATTTAGCTATGAGCAGATGGGGGACATGCTGGAGGAGATCGCCGCCCAGTTTCCCGACGCTTTTTTTGAGGAGCTGGACGGAGGTATCCAGCTGGAGGAAAAGGAGATGCCCGACCCGGATTTTCCTCCGGGAGAAATGTACATTATGGGTGAGTACTGCAGCGACATGCTGGGCCGGTATATCCTGCTCTACTACGGCTCCTTCGCTGCTCTGCTGGAAGAAGAGGGCGAGGAGGTGTGGCGAGACGAGATTTTTGCCACGGTAGCCCATGAGTTCACCCACCATCTGGAGGATACCGCCATGCTCCACACGCTGGACGATGCCGATGCGGAGTTTTTGCGTCAGGCACTGGCAGAATATGAGGAAGAATAAAACAAGGGTCTGCTGCAGATGATGCAGTAGACCCTTTTGCGGTTATTCCAGAATGTTGCTGGTGATGTAATCCACGCCCCAGTCGGCCAGACGCAGGGCATTGTCCACGGTGTCCACCGTCCAGACATTGACCTTCACGCCCTTTTGGTGGCAGGCGTCCAGAAACTCACGGGTCAGATTGGGAAAGCGGATGTCCAGATCCAGACGGTTGCTGACCAGCGTGTCCAGCAGGTCGTCCGTGATGGCGGAGACCAGATACTGCAGGGGCTGATCGGGGAGCAGCTGACGCAGGCAGAGCATATTGGGCAGGTCGAAGGAGATAAAGGTGGTGCGCTCCAGCCAGCCCTCGGTCCGGATGACCTCCACGATGCCGGCGATATGCTCCGGCTCCATGTGGTTTTTCAGCTCCAGAATACTTTGCTTGTCGTACTTCTTGCAGATGCGGATGTACTCGGCCAGACTGGGCAGGACAAGGTCGCTGCGGGGATTGCCGTCCATGTCGGTCAGAGTAAGGGCACGCAGCTGGTCAAAGGTCATCTCCTCCACGATGCCCTCGGTGCCGGTGACACGATGGGTGGAATCGTCGTGGATGACGATAAACCGGCCGTCCTTGGTGACGTGGACATCGGTCTCGATGCCGTAGTAGCTGCGGTTGCCGGCGGCTACAAAGGCGGCGTTGGTGTTTTCACGCTCCAGACCGCTGACGCCCCGGTGGGCGATCATGTTGACTGCGGTGTTGAGCTTGAACGTATCCTTCATGAGAATGGGCCTCCTTTCAATCTTTCAGTCGGGCAAGCTCTTTGCGAATGGCCTGTGTGAGCAGATCCTGTCCATCGGGGGAACGCAGAGCGTCCAGTACGGCAGAGCGCAGCAGGTCCTGAAAGGCTCTGGACTGGAGCACGGCGTCAAAGAGCGTGCCGCCCTCCCCGGTGGGAGCGGAGGGCTGGGGCTTGGGCTTTTTGGGGGTGCAGACCGGGGTCGGCTCATCGGCCTGAGCGTAGGCGGCGTCCATCCACGTGCGCTGGGTGGTGGGGTCGTCACTCTCGGCCCGAAGATAAAAGACAGACACGCCAAAGTAATTGGCCAGCTTTTCCTGCTGGTCCTTGGAGGGGGTCTGTCGGCCGGTCTCGAACTTTTCGATGGCAGTGCGGGGCAGGCCCAGAGCCTCGGCAAGAGCCGGGCGGGACAGGCCCATCTGGGTACGCAGCTGCTCAATGCGTTGTGCCATGGTGACCATAGTGGAAACCTCCTGCTGAAAATGCGGGGTCGGCGGCCAGCCGACCCCGCAAAGGGTGTGTATGGATCAGACGATCTTCATGGTCCAGCCGTGGGTGTCGGCGATGCGGCCCCACTGGATGCCGGTAAGCTCGTCATACAGACGCTGGGTGACAGGGCCGATCTGACCGGCGTTGATGGTGACCTTCTCGTCACCCTCGGCCAGCTCGCCGATGGGGGAGATGACGGCGGCGGTGCCGGTGCCCCAGGCCTCCTCCAGAGTGCCGGCCTTGGCGGCCTGGAAGAGCTCTTCGGCGGAGATGCGGCGCTCCTCCACCTCGTAGCCCCAGTCCCGGAGCAGCTGGATGCAGGAACGGCGGGTGATGCCGGGCAGTACGGAGCCGTTGAGGTCGGGGGTAAGCACCTTGCCGTTGACCTTGAACATAACGTTCATGGCGCCTACTTCTTCAATGTACTTGCGGTGTACGCCGTCCAGCCACAGCACCTGAGAGTAGCCGCGCTTCTCGGCCCGGCTGCCGGCACGCAGGGAGGCGGCGTAGTTGCCGCCGGTCTTGGCCATGCCGGTACCGCCCTTGACGGCACGGACATCCTCGTCCTCAATGTAGATCTTCACGGGGTTGAGGCCCTCGGGATAGTAGGCGCCTACGGGACAGACAATGACGATAAACTGGACATGGTGGGAGGAGTGGACACCCAGAGCGGGATCCAGACCGATCATAAAGGGACGGATATACAGGGAGGTGTCCTTCTCGGTGGGTACCCAGTCCTGCTCGACTTTTACCAGCTCCTTGATGCCGGCCAGAGCCAGCTCGTAGGGAATCTGGGGCATGCACAGACGGTCGGCGGAGTCGTTCATGCGCTGGATGTTGCAGTCGGGACGGAACAGCTGGATGGAGCCGTCGGCCGTGCGGTAGGCCTTGAGGCCCTCGAAGATCTCCTCGCCGTAGTGGAGCACCTTGGAGGCAGGGTCCAGGGGCAGGGGGCCGTAGGGGACGATGCGGGGATCGTGCCAGCCCTGACCCTCGTCATAGTCCACGATGAACATATGGTCGGTCATAGCCGTACCAAACACCAGAGTGGAGGGGTCGGGCTTTTCCTTCAGGGTGGCGGCACGGGTGATCTTGATTTCTTCCATGGGGGTACCTCCTTGTATAAACACCGCATAGCAACGGGGTGCGGCTGTATAATTATGCATATTATAGCAGTCCTGTATCGTGACCGCAATGGGAAATCTGTTGTATTTTCAAAAAGATTTTCCGCCGATATTTGTAGGGGAAATGACGGGGATCATCCGTTCAGGGCTCTGCGCTGAAGTCCACAAAGGACAGGTTGAGATCCACGCTGCCCTCAATGCCGGGAACGGAGCCCTTGGCGGTGTACTGCCACAGGTCGAAGTGGTAGAAGAAGGAGGGGACGGTTTTATATTCCGCCAGCCAGAAGGGGTATTGGGCCAGACGGCTCAGGTCGTAGTTGAGGTAGGCCAGATCCAGATTGAAGTAAATGGCAGGGGTATAGCCGGCCTTTTCGATCTTGTCGCAGAAGGCGAGGGCGCACCGGGTGAGGGACTCGGAGGACAGGCCGGCGGTGCGGGCATTGGCGTTGGTGATGATCTCCCAGTCAAAGACCACGGGGAAGGTGATGTTGTAGCCCCGGATGGCATCCAGCACGAAGGCGGCCTCCTCCTCGGCCTCCCACACGTTGACGGCCTGAGAGAAGAAGTATACGCCCACCTTGAGACCGGCGTCCAGAGCGCCGCGGATGTTTTGCTCAAAGTAGCTGTCGGGCAGAATGTTGCCGTTGGCGCCGTAGCCCCGGTAGCCCACACGGATCATGGCAAAGTCCACGCCGGAGGCCTTGACCTGCTGCCAGTCCACGTCCTTTTGGTAGTAGGACACGTCGATGCCCACAAGAGGCTGCACACCCTCACCGCTGTACACCACACGGCCGTCCTGCCATGCAAAGGCGGCGGGGTCATACCGGCTGACGGGCACCTGTGTCAGGGCGGGCAGCTGACGGTTTTTGTAGCTGATGGTGGTGCCCGGCTGGGCATAGACCGCACCGGTGTCCTCCGGCTCCGGCTGGGGAGCGGGCAGGGTGCGCCAAAGGGCCGCAAGGGACACCGCCAGGGCGGCGATGGCCAGCACCATCGTGGACCTCCGGAGTGGATGGCGCGAGACGTAGCGGCCAAGGAGGGGTCCGCAGACGATCCCCACCGCCACGAAGAGACTCATCAGGGCCGCCGCCGCTGCCTCGCCCACCTTCTCACCGCGTACGAGGTACGGGTAACCCCACATGAGGACGAAGACCGTGCCGGGGAACTGGATGGTGAAGTGGGACCAGAGGCCCAGGCGCGTGCCGGGCTGTTTCCAGGCCTCCGCGAGGGAGACACCCGTCTG
>JAZOBP010000171.1:0-8077 GCA_045596065.1 Lawsonibacter sp.
GCCGACCGCTGGACCTCCCCCCTGTTCGCCCTGTTCTTTGTGATCGGCGGCGCTGAGCTTGACCTGAGCGTATTTCCCAGCCTCGCCATCGTGGGCATCGGCGTGATCTATATTCTGTTCCGTTCTGCCGGTAAGATCGCAGGTGCCTTTTTCAGCACCAAGTGGACCCATTGCCCCCCCGCGGTATGCAAGTATTTGGGCATTACACTGCTGCCCCAGGCCGGTGTGGCTCTGGGCATGTGTCTGACTGCCCGTCAGCTTGGCCCTCAGGGCGATCTGATCCGCAACATCGTGCTGTTTTCCGTGCTGGTGTATGAGCTGGTTGGCCCCATGATGACCAAGTGGGCTCTTACCCGTGCCGGTGACATCCAGCCCAAGCCCGACCACGTGGTAAACCGCCGCCAGACCAAGCTGGAGGCGCTGGGCAAAACGAAATAAATTATAACGCCGGAGTCTGTTATCAGGCTCCGGCGTTGCTGTTTGAGCAAACACTTGCACTTTAAGGATAAGTTAAGGTAAAATTATTATTCTGTTAGCATTGTGTTCATATTTTTATAGTAGATTGATTTTGTATTCCAATCCACGTAAAGGAGCTTTTGGCCTTATGAATTTGCTTCATCATACCAACCGGACCGGGCGCATCCCCCACCTTCGTCGCTCTGTCACGGTGATACTGCTGGGTCTCAGCCTGCTTTCCCTCAGTCTGCTGTCCGGCTGCGGGGACGGCAAGGCAATGGGACGGGCGACGGATACGCAGTATTCCCACGCCACCGTCCAGCGCAGGGACATCGTCTCTTCCCTGACGGACAATGGAGTGCTTGAGCCTGCGGACTCCTATACGGTGTTCTGCCTTGTGTCCGGTGAGATCCTGCAGGCAGACTTCGAGACCGGCGACACGGTATCCAAGGATGATGTGCTCTACCGCATCGACTCGGAGAACGCCTCCAACAACATCGAACGGGCGGAAAATGCGCTGGAGCAGCGCCAGCGGGCCTACGATGATCTGCTGGAGTCTCTGGAGGACCTGACTGTCACGGCCCCCATCGGCGGTACGGTTTCCGGCTTTCAGATTTTGACCGGCTCCAAGCTCAACGCCGGCACCATGGTCGCAGTCATCGAGGATACCGACACACTGCTGCTCACCGAGTATTACAGTGACGAGTACGCCGGCTCCGTATACGCCGGCATGCCCGCCACCGTGTCCGTCCCGGACCAGATGCTCACTCTTTCCGGTACGGTCAGGGAGATACACAGCCTCAGGCGTGTGTCTGACACGGGTGTGTCCTGCTTTGGCGTGACAGTACAGGTGGATAACCCCGGCTCTCTCACCGTGGGTACTGCCGCCACCTGCTGGCTCAACAACGCCGACGGGCCGCTGTACCCCACCATTGCCGACCCGGACGGTCTGGGTTCCAACGACCGCAGGACGGTCACCGCAGAGGTCTCCGGAACGGTGGACAAGGTGCATGTACGAAACGGCGAGATCGTAAGAGCCGGTGATATGCTGGTGGAGATGAGCAGCGATACGCTGGAGGATCAGATCATCAACGCCCGTGACAGCCTGCGGGACGCCCAGCTGTCTCTGGACAGCCAGCGGGACGTTTTGGACAACTACATTATTGAGGCCCCCATTGACGGCACCATTGTGGACAAGTACTACAAGCAGGGGGAAAATGCCGAGTCCGGCAAGACCCTGTGTACGATTTTTGACCTGTCCTGCCTCACCGTCACCCTCTACATAGACGAGCTGGACATCAGCAAGGTGTCCGTGGGTCAGACGGCTCAGATCACCTGCGATTCCGTGCCCGATCAGGTCTATGAGGGCATCATAACCGAGGTGAGCATCAACGGCACTGCCTCCGGGGGCGTGACCACCTACCCGGTCAAGGTACAGATCGACGAGACCGAGGGTCTGCTGCCCGGAATGAATGTGGACGCCTCTATCATCACAAGCCAGACCCAGGGCATCCTCACCATCCCCGCCGCCGCCGTGACCTCCGGCAGCCGGGTGCTGGTCAAGTCCGCCGACGGCACCACCGCTCAGGGCGCACCCACAGGCTACGACTATGTGAAAGTGGAGCTGGGCCTGAGCGACAGCGACTTTGTTCAGGTGGTCTCCGGCCTTGAGGAGGGTGATGAGATCGTATGGCTGCCCGACGGCCCGGCCAACTCCTCCCTTGAAAACATGATGGGCATGGGCCCCATGGGTATGGGCGGCATGGCCGGCGGTCAAATGGGCACCAGACCCGGCGGCCAGATGAGCGGCCGTCCCTCCGGCATGGCCGGCGGACGCTGAGAGGGGGCACGAACGGTGCAGGAACAGCCTGTTGGGACCCCTTTGATCGAGTTTCGTGACGTATGCAAGACCTACACCATGGGCGATACCGTGGTGAAGGCCGCCGACCATATCTCCCTGTCCATTGCAGAGGGAGAATTTGTGGCCATTGTGGGCAAGTCCGGTTCGGGCAAGTCCACCTGCATGAACATCATCGGCTGTCTGGACGTACCCACCAGCGGAGAATATCTGCTGGATGGACAGTCGGTCAGTCGGATGAACAAAAACAAGCTGGCGGAATTTCGCAACAAAAAGCTTGGCTTTATCTTTCAGCAGTACAACCTGCTGGCTAAGCTGACCATACTGGACAACGTGGCTGTCCCCCTGATGTACGCCGGCAAGGGCCGCCGAGAGCGGCGGGAGCTTGCCCGTAAGGCGCTGGAGCGCGTGGGGCTGGGCGACAAGCTGAAAAACCGGCCCAATCAGCTGTCCGGCGGACAGCAGCAGCGTGTGTCCATCGCCCGTGCCCTTGCCAACGAGCCAAGCGTCATTCTGGCCGACGAACCCACCGGCGCACTGGACTCCCGTACAGGACGGGAGGTGCTGGGCATCCTGCGCTCCCTCCACGAGGCGGGCAACACCGTGGTGCTCATCACCCACGACAACTCCATTGCCGCCACCGCCCAGCGGGTCATCCGTCTGGAGGACGGACAGGTGGTCTATGACGGCCCGGCCAACGACCCCGCCTCCGGCGTGCGCAGAGATGAGGTGGCAGGAGAATGAAACTGACCGAAAGCTTCCTCATGGCTGTGCAGAACATCCGCAGCAGCAAGGGCCGCTCCTTTTTGACCATGCTGGGCATCATCATCGGCATCGCCTCGGTGATGGTCATCATCGGTCTGGGCAACGGCATGGAGCAGTACATGACCAATATGTTCCACAGCATGGGCACCAACACCCTCACCGTCACCCTTACCGGCCGGGGTACTTCCCGTGAGCTGGATGTGGAGGATATGTATCAGATCGTGGAAGAAAACAGCCACTGTCTGGAGCTGGCCTCCCCCACCGTCAGCGTGTACGGCTCTGCCAAGGTTGGCACTGAGATTTTGGACAGCACGACCACCACCGGCGTGGGCGAGGACTACTTCCGCATCAAGAACTACGAGCTGGAGCAGGGCCGGGGCCTGCGCTATGTGGACATGACCAACCGCACACAGGTGTGCGTGGTGGGCAACTACATCGACGATGTATGGTACGGCGGTCAGGCTCTGGGCCAGTCCATCCGTGTGGGGGGCAGCCTGTTCACCATCGTGGGCGTGCTGGAGCAGGAGCTGGACAACATGGATGAGGGCGGCACAGACGATGCCATCTACCTGCCCTACACCACCGCCGCCCGTCTTTCCGGCACGGCACGCATCTCCTCCTACGTGGTCACCATCACCGCCGAGGAGGTCGCCGATCTGGCCACCGCCACGCTGGAGCGTGCCCTGTATCAGCGACTGGGCTCCGACGACGCCTACCTTGTCATCAGCCTTGCCCAGATCCTTGACATCATGAAGGAAATGATAAACGTCATGATCACCATTCTGGCGGTCATCGCCGCCATCTCTCTTGTGGTGGGCGGCGTGGGCATCATGAACATCATGCTGGTGTCCGTGTCCGAGCGCACCCGTGAGATCGGCATACGCAAGGCTCTGGGCGCCAAGGAGCGGTACATCCTGTCTCAGTTTGTCATTGAGGCGGCGGTCATCAGCGCCCTTGGAGGCATCATCGGCATCATCAGCGGCTACAGCCTGTCCTCTGTGGCCACCGCCCTGATCACCGCCATGCTGGAGGTGGATATGGCCGTGACCCCCACCTTCTATTCCATCTCTCTGGCCTTTGGCGCATCGGCGGCCATCGGTATCATCTTCGGCTTCCTCCCCGCCCGGAAGGCGGCGGCACTCAACCCCATTGACGCCCTGCGTTATGACTGACGGAGGTACTCCTATGAAAAGAAAATTGATTTCCTGGCTGCTCTGCGCAGCCCTTATATGCAGTGTTCTGCCCGTGGGCGTGTCTGCCGCCTTTACCGACATCCCCGATCAGGACACCGCCCTTGCCGCCGGCGTGCTGCAGAGCATGGGCATCGTCAGCGGTGTGGCAGACGGCCTCTATTCCCCCCAGACCAAGCTTACCCGTGCCCAGTTCTGCGTCTTTATGGTGCATACCCTTGGCCTGAAGGAACAGGTGAACACCTACGCCCAAAAGGCCCTGTTCCGTGACGTGAAGCCCGGAAATTGGTACACGGGTTATGTTAACCTCGCCTACTCCAACAACCTGCTCTCCGGCTACGGAAACGGACTGTTTGGCCCGGACGATCCTTTGACTTACGGCCAGACTGCCACCCTGCTGCTGCGGCTGCTGGGCTACACCTCGGATGAGGTGGGCAAGGTTTGGCCTGATGATTATGTAAACTACTCCCACTCTCTGGAGCTGGATGCAGGGGTCAGCCTCACCGCCAACGCCCCGGTCACCCGCGGTCAGGCGGCCATTCTGCTGTACAACACCCTGAACACCCAGCCCAAGGGCAGCGCCAATGAGCTGTACAAAAGCTTTGCCGGCACCACATCCATCAAGCAGGCCATCATCCTCGACACCAACGCCCGCAATGGCAACGCCGACGGCCAGCTGATGGTATGCGTCATCGGCCAGACGGGGACGACCATCGAGTATTATCCTCAGAAGAACCTCCAGTCCGATGTACTGGTGGGCTGTCAGGGTGATCTGCTGCTCAACCGTGCCGACAGGGTGCTGGGCTTTATCCCCGGCTCGGTACAGACTCGGGACGTGATCATCTCCAACGCCAAGGTGTCCGGCATTACGGGCACGGACGGCTCCTTCCACAAGGTCACGGGCAGCGCCGTGACCATCGTGGGTGAGAATACCTATACATGGAACAGCACCGGCTACATTCAGGCCAACAACCGCCAGAGCAAGCTGGCTCGGCTCTATTACAACGACAATGGCACCGTCAGCCATGTGTACATCTCCTCCGGCGTGTCTCAGTCCAACGAGACCGTGGCCGTGGCCCAGACGGACACCGCCGCCTCGGAGCTGGTTCGCAAGCTGGGGGTGACAGGCAGCTACACCGTCACAAAAAACGGTGCCGCTGCCGAGGCCGGCGATCTCGCCCGGTACGATGTGGCCTACTTTGACACCACCTCCAGAGTGCTGTGCGTCAGCGATAGGCGCATCACAGGCTATATCCAGAACGCATCCCCGGCTCTGGATGGTGCTCAGACCATCACCGTGGCCGGCTGCACCATGCCGGTGCTGGAGTGCGCATGGGAGGCTCTGGCCGACTACAAGCTGGGCGACCGTGTGACCCTGCTGCTCACCGACGACGGACAGGTGGCCGCCGCCCTCTCCCCTGCCCAGCTTACCGCCGACATGGTGGGCGTACTAAGTATGGACGGACGCTCCGTCACATTATGCGGCAGCGGACTTGTGATCACCGCCCCGGAATTGGATGCTGACGCAACTCTTCGTGGCTCGCTGGTGCGGTGTCTGGTTCACGACGACTCGATCACTGCTTACTCCTACACAAACACTGTATCCGGAGTTCTGGACACGGTTGCCGGTACTGTGGGCAGCCACAAGTTGGCCCCCGGCTGCCAAATCTATGAATGCTCCGGCTCTGATCGAGGCTACGTGTACAGTCTGGAAGGCACGCCTGGACTTTTCTCCACAAACTTTGATGCACTGTTATGGACTGACCGCCTGAATGCTACCTATATTGCCGCCGCCCACCTCAACAGCGCCGGACAGGTGGATGTACTGCTGCTGCGAGATGTTACCGGCAACAGCTACCAGTACGGCAGCGTGGTGCGATATTTGGATCATGATGGAATATATGGGGGCAACATCGGGGGCAAGGTCTTGTACCACGATGCTCTTACCATTACCAACTCCGCCGGAGAGAGCCAGAAGTATTTGTCCTCCTTTGCTCTGTCCGGCCCGAAAAGCTATTACGCCGTTGGTCTGCGCAGCGCAAAGGATAATGGTGTGCAGGTGACTACCCTGAAGAAGCTCAACCATGTAACGGTGACTGCCGATGCCTTTTTCTTGGAGGGAGATGAGGACTGGTATGTCACCGCTGAGGGCCGTGAGGTGCCCGTAAGCGAGCAGGTCCAGGTATACATCGAACCCTCTGACCTATGGCTTTCCGGCGGCGAGGGTGTTCAGGCCGCCATCTCCTCCGGCCTGACCGTCAGGGCCTACTATGACCGCCAGCTGACCACCGGCGGTCAGGTACGAGTCATTGCTCTTGAGGACTAAAAAACGGCTGTCTGAGCGCAACACTCAGACAGCCGTTTTTCTTACAGTGCGGTCAAGGCATAAACAACCGGCATGGTGACCACAGCCAAAAGGCTGCTTACCAGCACCATGCTCACCCCAACCTGACAGTCCTGACCGTAGGACACGGGGAAAAGCACCACGTTCATGCCGCTGGGACAGCCGAAGAACAGGGCTGCCATGACGCACATGATCTGTGGCGCATGGAGCAGACGAAGGATGACCAAAAGGGCAACCGGGATGACCAGCAGACGCAGGACGCTGTACACATAGGCCCGCCCATCCCGGAATACACGACCCAGGGGGAAGCCCGCCACGTTGTAGCCAACCAGAAGCAGGGACACGGGCACGTAGCAGTCCCCCAGACTGCCCACGGTGTCCACAAGGATGGGCGGGATCCAGTTCATGCCGTTGAGACTGCCCAGCACAAGACCGAGGACAAGGCCCACAAGCGTGGGGTTGACGAGACGTTTGAGGGCAGCGGCCACGCCGCCCCCCTCCCGGTTGGGCCGCAGCTGCATAATGCCCCAGCTGTACGTGATCATAAGGGTGACAAAGCCGAAGAGATTATACTGGAACAGACCCCTGGTGCCCAGCATGGCAAGGACAAGGGGCGTGCCCACTCCCCCGGTGTTGGGGAAGGAAATGGCGTAGCGGAACACACCCTTGTCGTACGCGTTGCCCCTGGCAAAAAGGGGTGCAAGGGCCAGAGCCAAAGCAATGCCACCAAGGGTGATGACTGCACCGCACAGCACAAGGGGCAGGTTTTGCCCCAGAGTGAAAAGCTGACACTCCAGCAGGTTGGTGTGGAAAAAAATAGCCGGCAAAAACAGACAGGTCACCAGCCTGGACATGACCTTATCCGCCCCTTCCGGCAGCAGTCGGAGCCTGCGCAGCAAAAAGCCGCCTCCAATGAGCAGCAGGATCCGGAACATCTGCTCGAATACCGTCATAAACGCAGTCAGCATCGTATGCACGCTCCCATGTAAATTCGCTAACATGGATGATACGCCCTCAGCATCTAAAATGCAAGGATTTTCCCCGGTTTTCTCTCATATTTTCCCCTTGCAAACGCTCTTCGGCTGTGGTAAGATAACCCATGTCAGCAGAATACCCGTGCAGGATTAGTACATCGGTAGTATGTCGGCTTCCCAAGCCGAAGAGGCGGGTTCGATTCCCGTATCCTGCTCCATATGCCGTCGCAGACCTTTCGGTCTGCGGCGTTTTTTTGCATAAAAAGGCGGCTGCATGATGCAGCCTCTTTTTGTCGGTGGTATCAGCCCCACAGGGCGGAGAGGGTGGGGACGACCTGCTTCTTGCGGGACAGGATGCCCGGCAGGAAGGCGTGGTTGGCCTCAGAATTGCGGATATTGAAGGCCTGAACGATGTTGTTCTCGTCACCGAGATACAAAAGCTGGGTGCCGTCCAGCAGCACATCGGTGATCATGAGCAGGACGGTGTCCA
>JAZOBP010000172.1:0-4280 GCA_045596065.1 Lawsonibacter sp.
AAAAAAATTACGCCCCTCTCCCTGCGCATGAGCGGCGAACAAAAATACAAGGAAGGGGACGGCCCATCCCAGCGCAGGGCCGCCTCCAACCGTGACGAACTGTTGGTCTTTACGGACAAACAGCAGTGCTACAAAAGCCGCCTGAGCGACTTTGACGACACCAAAGCCAGCGTGTTGGGCGACTACCTGCCCACCAAGCTGGGCATGGAGGCCGACGAGAAGGTAGTCTGGGCCTGCCTGCCCGGAGACTATTCCGGCCACCTGCTGTTCTTCTTCGAAAACGGCAAGGCCGCCCGAGTGGAGCTGTCCGCCTATCAGACTCAGACCCGCCGCAAAAAGCTCACCGGCGCCTACTCGGACAAATCCCCGCTGGTGACCGCCTTCCTGCTGGCGGAGGATCTGGAGCTGGCTGTCCGCTCCACCGAGGGCCGGTGTCTGGTGTTCCACACCGCCGTGCTCAACCCCAAGTCCACCCGTGCCACACAGGGTGTGGGCGTGATGACCCTCAAGCCCAAGTACAAACTGGAGGCCGTGGCTCCTCTGGCCGAGACCTCCATCGTTAACGCCGCCCGCTACCGGGCCCGCTCCCTGCCCATTGCCGGTGCCCTGCTCAAAGACGTGGATCGGGGTGAGGAGCAGATGACCCTGCTGTAATTTTCCTCAGGAGGTCGTTCTATGGCTAATATCCCCCTTTTGCGTAAGAATCTGGAGGCACTGGGCTACCGGACTGCCCACTTCGCCACAGCTAAGGAGGCCGCCGACTACCTCAACGGTCAGCTGGACGGCACCACCGTGGCCTTTGGCGGCTCCATGACGTTGATGGATATGGGTTTGTATGACTCCCTGTCCGCCCACAACACCGTTTACTGGCACTGGAAGGACAGCACCCTGACTCAGGCCGCCGGAGCCAAGGTGTACATCACCTCGGTCAACGGCGTGGCGCAGACCGGCGAACTGATCAATATCGACGGCAACTGCAACCGCATTGCCGGCTCTCTGTTCGGTCATGAAACGGTCTATCTGGTGGTAGGTGTCAACAAGATCGCCCCGGACTACGACTCCGCCCTGTTCCGGGCCCGCAACGTGGCCGCCCCTCTCAACGCCCGCCGGCTGAACAAAAAGACCCCCTGCGCTGTGGGCGAGACCCTCAAATGTTACAACTGCTCCAGCCCGGATCGCATCTGTCGGGCGATGACCGTCCTGTGGCGCAAGCCCACGGGCTGCGACTACGAGGTCGTGCTGGTGGACGAAGCTCTGGGTTATTAAAATTTTTTCAAAAAGGCTCTTGACAGCAGGCTTAATTGTGCTATAATACAATCTGCTGTTGCGAGTGTAGCTCATCTGGTAGAGCGCCACCTTGCCAAGGTGGAGGTAGCGAGTTCGAGCCTCGTCACTCGCTCCATAAGACATCCAACCGATTCGGTTGGGTGTCTTTTTTTCCTCTATGCAACTCGCTACCTCCACCTGCGCGCATATGGCGCGCTTACTGATCCGAGGTCCGGTAGGGTTCCTGCGAATTCCCGCAGGGAATTCGTGGGATGCCGGTTGCGAGTTCGAGCCTCGTCACTCGCTCCATATAAGACATCCAACCGATTCGGTTGGATGTCTTTTTTTGCTTCCGTATGCCTCCTCGACACCCCCTTATCCCAAATGCGCACCATAATACCATATGCGCATTTTTATCGTCACTATTTGTTTTTTATTATAGCGATTGAGTTGGGTGTGTGCTATCATAGCATCAAAGCAATCACAAAGGAGCCTTTCTATGAGACCTCGTATTTTGATCTGTGCCTCCACTGCTGAGCTGAATACCGCTGTTCCCTATGAAGATGCCGTCCGGGCAGCCGGCGGCGATCCCGTCTCCCGCTACTGCTCAGAGGTCGACCTGTCCTTTGACGGCCTGCTGCTCACCGGCGGCGGTGACATCGAGCCCTGCCGCTACGGCCAGGAAACCACCCGTTCCGTCGCCATCCGGCCGGAGCGTGATCAGGCGGAGCTTGCCCTGTGCAGGGCTTATCTGGAGGCTGGCAAGCCCATTTTGGGCATATGCCGCGGCCACCAGATCATTAATGTGGCTCTGGGCGGCACCATTATCCAGGATCTGGGTGAATTCCTCAACCGATTCCATCGCCGCAGCCGAGGCAGTGACCTATACAAGGCCCACACCATCTGGGCTGAGGAGGGCAGCGCCCTGCGCAGCCTGTACGGGGAGCAGTTTGGCGTAAACAGCTCCCATCATCAGGCCGTTGACAGGCTGGGCAATGGTCTTATCGTCACCGCCCGGTCTGAGACCGGCATTGTGGAAAGCCTTGAGCTGCCCAGCAAGCCTGTGCTGGGCGTACAGTTCCATCCCGAGCGCATGACCGGCGAGCACCTGCGGCCAGACTGCGTGGATGGCGTTTGCGTTTTTCGCTGGCTCATTGACCGCTGCAAGGAGCAGTAACAGAAAGGACGTTGTTTATGACACCTCGTATTTTGATCTCGTCTGCCACCGCACAGCCGGACTCGGCCCTGAATTACGAAAACGCAGTCCGGGCCGCCGGCGGCGAGTTCGTCACCCGGTACTGCTCAGAAGTTGACCTGTCCTTTGACGGCCTGCTGCTCACCGGCGGCGGTGATATTGATCCCTGCCATTACAGCCGGGTAAAGGAGGGCTCCATGCCCCCCGACCCCGACCGCGACCGCACGGAGCTGGCTCTGTGCAAGGCCTATCTGGAGGCAGGCAAGCCTATTTTGGGCGTATGCCGGGGTCACCAGATCATCAATGTGGCTCTGGGCGGCACGATGATCCAGGATCTGGGCGAGTTCCTCAACCGCTTCCACCGCCGAATCGGCCCCACGGACAAGGCCCACAGCATCTGGGCCAGCGAGGGCGGCATCCTCTACTCCCTATACGGCCAGCACTTTGGTGTAAACAGCTCCCACCATCAGGCCGTGGAAGATCCCGGTCGGGGGCTTGTGGTCATGGCCCGTTCTGAGGCCGGTACCGTAGAGAGCCTCGAACTGCCCGGCAAGCCCGTGCTGGGCGTGCAGTTCCATCCCGAGCGCATGACCGGGGCGCATCTGCGTCCGGACTGCGTGGACGGCGGCGCCATCTTCCGTTGGTTTGTGGAGCAGTGCAGCAAGTAAAAAACAGGCGGTCTATGACCGCCTGTTTTTCTTTCCTTTTCCCCATAATTGGAGTATAATAGGGATAGTACGTCTCAAGGAGGGTTTTTTATGTCCATGCGCTCAGACGCCCAAAGGATTATTGACGCCGCCATTCAGGCCGCTCTGCCCGATACCGCCGTAGCCAAGGCCCTGGAGGGTCATTGCTTTGCTCCCGGACGGGTGCGTCTGGTGGCCGCCGGCAAGGCCGCATGGCAGATGGCCGCCTGCGCATCCAAAATTTTGGGCAGCCGCATCGAAGCCGGTGTGGTGGTCACCAAATACGACCACGCCAAGGGGCCAATTGCAAATTTCCAGATCATCGAGGCCGGTCATCCCGTCCCGGATAAAAACTCCTTTGCGGGCACACAGGCGGCCATTGATCTGGTCAGCGACCTGACGGAGCAGGACACCGTTCTCTTTTTGCTGTCCGGCGGCGGCTCCGCCCTGTTTGAAAAGCCCCTGATCCCCGAGGCCGATCTCACCGACCTGACCCGACAGCTGCTGGCCTGCGGTGCCGACATCGTCCAGATGAACACCCTACGCAAGCGCATGTCTGCCGTTAAGGGCGGGCGCTTTGCTCAGCTGTGTGCGCCGGCCCATGTCTTTTCCATCGTGCTGTCCGACGTGCTGGGTGATCCGCTGGATATGATTGCCTCCGGTCCTGCCTATCCGGACAGCTCCACCTGCGCCGAGGCCCGGGCGGTGGTCGATAAATACAACCTCCGGCTCACCCCTCTTATGGAGCAGCTGCTGGAGCAGGAGACCCCCAAGCAGCTTGACAATGTGGAAACCCAGATCACCGGCAGCGTGCGTCAGCTGTGCCAAAGCGCAGCTCAGACCTGCCGCTCGTTGGGCTATGAGCCTGTTATTCTCACCGACTGTCTGGACTGTGAGGCAAGTCAGGCAGGCAGCTTCCTTGCCGCCATTGCCCGTACTGCCGCACAGGACAACCGGAGTGTCGCCTACATTGCAGGCGGCGAGACGGTGGTGCACCTCACCGGCAAAGGACTTGGTGGACGCAATCAGGAGCTGGCCCTGTCTGCCGCAGCGGGCATCGCCGGCCTGGAACAGGTACTGGTGTTTTCTCTTGGCTCCGATGGCACGGACGGCCCCACCGATGCCGCCGGCGG
>JAZOBP010000173.1:0-7313 GCA_045596065.1 Lawsonibacter sp.
TCCTCCAGCAGACGTTCGGGACTGGAAAGCTCCATACCTCGGCAGCAGAAGTTGCCCAGCCGGGCCTCCTCCAGCTTATCCGGGCCAAACAGCCCATGGTAGCCCTCGTTGCCGGCCACAATGACGGGCTTGGCTGCCGCCATAGCCTCCAGTGCCGCACGGGACACACCTACAAAGATGTCGCCCGCTGCCACGATCTCATTGATGTCGGTGCGGGGGCCGGTCATGGCGATGATTGGCTTGCCCTGCTGCTGGTTGACCTGATCGGCCATAGCCTTAAGCTGGTCATACACATTGCCGCCGCCGGCAATGAGCAGTTGGATGCCGGGTACCCGGCGGTCAAGCTCCGGGGCGATCTCGATAAGCTGCCGGGCCACCAGCGCCCGATCCTCGTCCATACGGCTGACATAGGATACCACCGGACGGCTGGCATCCAGACCGAACTCATCCAACACCTTCTGTCCGGAGACCTCCGGCGAAAACTTGTCCGTATCGATACCGTTGATGGTCACGGAGATGTGCTGGGCCGGAATGCCGTACTCCCGAATGAGGTAGGCCTTGATGTCGTCGGACACGGCCACCGTACGCTGACCCCAGTTGGTCAGGTGGCGCAGCATGCCGCCGGTGTCAAAGACCCAGTGGGCGGTGGTCACAAAGGGGAACTTCATGGTACGGTGCAGCAGCCCGCACAGGAAACCCGGGATACGGGCGTGGGCGTGGACAATGTCAGGCTTCTCCGTCCGGATGATCCGGCGCAGAGCGGCCAGCGCACGCAGCATACACATGGGGCTGCGCCGATGAAGAGGAGCCTGATAATGGCGGATCCCCGCCCGCTCGATCTCCGGCACATACACGCCGCCGTTGGACACCACCGCAACATCGTAACCCATGACACGCAGCTGCTTGGACAGCTCCACGATATGGGTCTCAGCGCCGCCGATGTCCAGCCCCATGGTCACCATGAGAATTTTTCGACTCATAGCGTTTCGATCTCCAGTACGGTGCCGTTAAACAGGCTGGTCACCGTGTACAGTTCCATGGCCCAGCCGGTGGCAATGAGGGTGTTCCGATTGACGTAATAATGCTCACGGGCATCCACCAAAGCCTGCGCCTTTACCGTAAGGGTAACATTGAGCCGGCCCTCAACGGGAGCAATAACAAAGGTACCGTCCTTCTTGAGCATGGAGATCTCGCAGTCCTCCACCTGGATAGCCTCAATGGTACCGATAGGACTCTTGGTCTCACGCTCATAGATCTGATCCCCCTCCCGCAGGCTCTCATAGCGGCCCACAGGCATATTGGTGACAACCACCTGATAGGTGATGTTGTCCATGGGGTCGGCTACACTGGCAATGGGCATGGTGTTGTCCTTGCGGTACAGGGCAAAGACCATCACGGCAGCCACCGCCACCACCAGCACGTCAATGATGCTGACCAGACCAAACAGACGGCCGTTTTCGTCGATGATTTTCTTCATCTGCACTCAACCTCTCTCCACAGACAGGATATAGCCGGCACCGTAGTAGCCGGGGCCAAGAACACGCACAGAGGTACCGGCACGCACCTCAAGGCCGCTGTCCAGCACAATGGCGTCTTCCTTAACGGTGCACTTGCTCTCCACCGTCATGACCACATTGTATCGCTCGGGCACTTTGACAAACTGGAAGGTACCACGCTCCTCGTCCTTGGTCAGGGTGGTAGCATCGTTGACGGTCACATCCAGTACCGTACCCATACACTCACGCTTGGTGCGCTCATAAATGACCTGACCGGGCTGTACCATGTCTGCCGTCTGCTCGTGGACCTGCTCCAGCTCCACCACATAACGCACCGTCTGCATATTGACGGGCAGACCGGCACCGGGATCCACAGGTGCGGGCTCGGACATGAATTTCATACCCACAAACACCGCAGCCACCAGCACGACCACAGCGATCAGACCGATGTCAAACAGATTCAGCTTCAGCTTTCTTGTCTTTTTCTCACTCATGATGTTTTCCCTCCATGGCGGTATCGTATACCTTCTCTATGTTCTGGGCAAAAATTTTTGCGGTAAAGCGCTGATTAAAGATCTCCACGGCCTTTTGGCGCATGGCTGCAAGGCTGTCCGGCTCATCCATGAGTTTGGCAATGCATTGAGCCAGATGCTCGCTGTTGCGGTTTTCAAACAGCAGACCGTCCTGTCCGTCGTCAATGAGCCACGGGTTCCCGCCGTAGGTGCTCACCACCGCCGGCAGTCCCATGCTCAGGCCCTCCAGAATGGAGAGGCTGGAGGTCTCAGTGCCGTAGGAAGCGTTAAGCTGCAGATCCAGCACGGACAGGAACCCGGCCACGTCCGTCTGGAAGCCCAGAAATCGCACCCGTTCCTCCAACCCAAGCCTTGCCACGTGCTCGCGCAGCTCCGGCTCAAAATCACCCAAACCGGCAATGAGCAGCTGCACGTCCCGGCCCTGTTTGGTGAGCATATCCAGAGCCTCCAGAATGTGCAGATGGCCCTTGTAGGGCTCAATGCGGGCCAGAATACCCACGACAAAGCTGTCCCTATTCACGCCCCACTGCTCCCGCAGAGCGTCGCAGGCGGCCTCATCCTTGCGTACCACCGGGGTGACGCCGTTCATCATCACGGTAATGCGCTTTGGGGAGATCCCGGCATCCGTAAGGTTCTCCGCCGCAGCAGGACTGACAGCAATGATGTGGTCGGAGTAATGCTCGTTGATCCACTTGTTCACCCAGCGTCCGGGAGGGTACTTGAGTTTGGCCGGGACAGGGAAGGCCGAATGGCGGGTGTAGATGACCACCTTTCCGCACCGACGGCCGGCAATGCGCCCGGACAGGGCCCCGTGGGTGTGCACAATATGGGGCTGCACCCGGTCAATGAGGGACATCAGCTCCTTCACGTCGTCCTTGTGGTAGGAACGGTCGGTAAGGCCGTCCACCTCGTACACTGTGGTACCCAGCTCCTCCAGAGGTGCCTTGAGCAGGCTGCCCCGGGGCAGGGCCACAGACACATCAAAGCGATCCCGATCGGCACTTTGCATATAGTTGAGCAGCACCCGGCCGGCACCGCCGATGTTGGTATCGCTGATGACGTTGAGTACCTTGATCATGTCTGTGCCTCCTTATCCGGGCCATACAGTCTCGCTGTGGTCACGCCCAGACCCAGATAGATCCAGAACAGGAGCATGACCCGGTAGTTATAGAAGGAATAGTCCGTCATAGCCTGCACCATAAAGCCGGCCATGCCGGAGAAGAATGCGATCTGCAGCAGTCTCCCCCGCCCTTTCTCCGCCTTGTGCACCCCGGCACTCATACGCCGGAAGAAGCACCACAGAATGATACAGAACACGATCAGAGCACACACACCGGCATCGGTCATGATCTGCAGGAAGAGGTTGTGGGTGTGAGGGGTAACGATCTCATCATAACTGTAGGTGGGATAGACCGTATTAAAGGCCACATCACCCGGACCAATGCCGCACAGCCAGTAGTCGGCCAGCATACGCAGAGAGCCAAGCCAGATAGACACCCGGTAGGAGGTGGAGTGGTCGGACATATCACCGATACTGGTAAAGCGCTGGATAATGGTGTCCGGCAGCACGAAGTACAGGACGATCAAGGCAAAGGGTGCCAGCACCAGCAGTCTGGGATTGATCAGCACAAGGAACACCACGCCGGCAATAAGCAGCGCCAGCCACCCGCCTCTGGAGAAGGTCAGCAGCATGCACAGGCACATAATGCCGCAGCAACCCAGCCACAGCCAGCGCTTTTTTCTGTCCTCAAAGTCGTTGAGCAAACAAGCCCCGGCCAACGGGATCATCAGCAGCAGGTATTGCGCCAGCATATTGGGGTTTTCAAAGGTGGAGGTCATGCGGAAGCTGATGCCTGCAAACATATTGCTGTCCACCCATGCCTCGGACTGATAGCCTGTGCGGAACACAAACTGGAACAGACCGTACAGACACACCGCCACACCGGCAAAGATCAGGATGGAGATCATGCGCTCCAGCTTTTCCCGACTGTCCACGGCATTGATGGGGATCAGGGCAAACAGGGTAAAGAAGATGGTCAAAAGACCCACCTTCAGGCTATCCGCAGGGGCCACCGAGGCAAGCGTGCCCACAGCAAAGATACCGCAGTAGAGCATGATGTATTTGTTCACCGGGGAGTAGACCAGACTGCGGCCCCGCTCCCGAACCAAAGCCAGCACAAAGGTGCATACCGCCACCAGCCCCAGACCGGCCGTGACCATAGTGGGCAGCAGCGGAGCAAACCCAACCGTCAACGCCGTCCACAGCCAGAGATTGGTGAAGATACTGCCCTCGAACAGCCGCTCCAGCCGTAGCTTATTGTACAGTCGGCCCAGCAGCCGCTGAACGGTGTTGAACAGCCATGCAAATACACTGGTACGGGAGGCTCCCTCCCCACGGCCTGTGGGGTTAAGGAAAGCCCGGATCACCCGGCTGTCCCGCCATTGGCCGCCCATCCAGTCGGCCAGCTTGTCCAGCATCCGCCAGAGAATGCTGGCCTGTAAGATTTTGGTTATCCTGTCCATCACGTCAACCTCGCTTCACAAGTCGCTTGACCAGTCCGGCCACAAGGCCCATCTCCGGCACACGCAGCACGAAGGCCGCACCAAAATACACCAGCACGCCGCACCCGGCGCCTGCCCCCAGCTGCACAAGCTCGCTCAGCTTGCCCGGCCCCAGCAGCCCGGCCAGCCAGCCGTTGAGCAGCCAAACCGCCCCGGCCATAAGTCCTGCGGCAAGGAGCATCTTAAGTATGTCCAGCCAGAACTTTGCTCCAAACACCCGGCTTGCCCGACGTATCTCAAAGGGCAGCAGGAGCAGCAGAGCATAGACCGTGGAGGATACGGCACTGGCAATGGCAAGGCCGGCCACGGCCAGAGAGTCCACCAGTACCATGCACAGCAGGATATTGACTCCAATGGACACCGCACCGGCCACCAGCGGCGTGCGGCCGTCCTGTCGGGCAAAGCAGGCCCGGCTGAGGATGTTCTGCACCCCGTAGCCCGCCATGCCAAGGCTGACCCACACAAGAGCCTGGGCCGTAATGTCCACGTCCCCGGCATCAAACTCGCCGCCTCCAAAGACAAAGGAGATCAGCGGACGGGCCAGCATCATAAGGCCGGCGGACATGGGCAGTACCAAAAACAGGGTGGAGTGGGTGGTCTGATTCAGCGTGTCACGAAAGGCCTCCCCGTCCCCCTGAGCCGTCTGGCGGGAGAGCTTGGGGAAGATCACATTGGTCACCGACAGCACAAATACACCGGCAATGATCAAATAGAGATTGGTCGCGATCTCGATGGCCGAAACCCCTGCACCGTCATAGAGCCGGGAGCCGAACTTGGAGTTGATGGTCAGGTTGATGGGCTGCACCCAGGTGGACACCATCACCGGCACCATAAGGGCAAGGACCTGCTTCATGCCGTCGCTGCGCAGTCTCAGACTGGGATAGTACCGAAATCCCTTGCGCCGCAGGGCCGGAATCTGCACCACCGCCTGCAGCAGCCATCCTACGAGGAAAGCCACCGCCAGACCGTAGATGCCAAAGCGGTCATTGAGGGTAACGTAATACACGATGATGACCAGATTGGATACCGTGCTGATCACCGCCGGGATATTAAACTCGTCCAGAGACTGAAGAATGCCCACAAAGGAAAAGGCAATGCCCGTAAAGAGCACCGTAGGGAACATCACCCTTGTCAGCTCTGCCGCCAGCGCTGCCGTAGCCTCGTCATAGCCATCGGCAAACAGTTCCACCAGCGGCCCGGCAAAGCCCATGCCCACCGCCGTCAGCAGGGCGGTGATGGCCGCCATGACGGTGAGGAAGTTGCCGGCAAAGCGCATAGCCCTGTCCTTGCCCTCCCGGGTGAGATACCCGCTGAACACCGGGATAAAGCAGGCGGCAATGGCCGAGGCAAACACCGCATCAAAAAACACCCGTGGGATGCGGCTTGCGGTATAAAAGGCGTTGGCCTCCATGCCCGTTCCGTAATTGATGGCCAGCAGCCGGTCACGCACCAGCCCCAGCACCTTGCCCAGCAGGGTGATGATCATGACGATGCTGATGGTTTTGGATGCGTTGTCCCTGCGCTCACTCATGGCTCTGTGCCCGCCCTTTCCTCACGCCCTGCACGGGCGCAAATATTCAATTTATTTTACACGATTAGCGGCAAAGTTGCAACTGTTTCCATACATATGTCAAAAAGTTGATGCCCCTTTGCAATCGAGAAAGATTAATGCTATAATAGCATGTGTTTTTGTCCTCGGGAGGTGTCCTATGAAACGCATCTGTGCAGCCCTTATGGCGCTGCTGCTCTTGTGCGCCTGCTCCCCCACGGAGCAGACGTCCTCTCAGCTGAATATTGTAGCCACTACCTACCCCACCTATCTGGCTGTGCGTGCCGTGACCGACGGGGTGGAGGGTGTGTCTGTGTCCCGGCTGGATACGGGCAGTGTCAGCTGTCTGCATGACTATACCCTCACCGTCAGCGACATGAAAAAGCTGTCCCGGGCAGACATCATCGTCATAAACGGTGCCGGGATGGAGCGTTTTTTGACCGATGCTCTGTCCGGTCTGGACGCTGATGTCATCGACTGCTCCGTGGACATTGACCTGCTGCCCGCCTCCGGTCACCATGACCACGACCACGGACATCATCATGAGGACGAAGCAGACCACTATGACAGTCACTACTGGATGGCCACATGGAATATGACCACCATGGTGCACAATATGCTCTACGATCTGCTGCCCCGGCTGGACACCCAATTCTATCCCCTTGTCCTTGCCAATACCGAACAGGCCCTGGCCCTGATCAAGGACTGTGAGCTGGAGTGCCTCCAAATGGCCCGTCAGGCCGGTGACGATGCGGCACTGATCACCTTCCACGACGGCTTTGCCTACTTTGCCCATGTCTTTGAGCTGCCCCTGCTGCGGGCAATCGAGGAAGAGGCGGGCAGCGAGGCCAGTGCCAGAGAGATCGTGGAGGTCTCCCGTCTGGTGCAGGAGCATCACCTTCCCGTCATCTTCACCGAGGTCAACGGCTCGGACGCCACGGCCCGGGCCATCAGCCGTGAGACAGGCTGTGCGGTGGCCACCCTGTCCATGATCATGGACGGCCCGGCCTCCGCCCCCGACGGCCGCAACCCCATCACCCTGTATACCGACGCCATTTACAGCAATCTGCGCACCATAATGCAGTACTTTTCCACCACAGGAGGTGACCGCACCCCATGAGAAAGATCAAACACGGCCGGCTGGTCAGCGGCTGCGCCGACGCCTGCTGTCTG
>JAZOBP010000174.1:0-4859 GCA_045596065.1 Lawsonibacter sp.
TCAAAAAAGCAACAGATAGCATTGAATCGGAAAACGAGGAGCGGAGCGATGAACATGGAAAAATACAACGGCCTGACTGTCACAGCCCCGGAGGGGGCGGCAGACACCTCATCCCTCACGGCTGACGCCGCGACACCTGGAGGTGAATTGCCCCGAAGGGGCAAGAGAGGCCACCCTGGGGTGTCCCCTCAAGGGGATGGCTTTGAGGTTGAACAATCCTCCAAAAATGGTGTGTCGTTCAACTGTAGGCGCAAGGAAAAATGGAAAGCTACTGCTGTATGATGTTCTCGATTTGAACCCAACCAGGTTTACGGAAAGAAAAGAGATGCACATGGATAATATCGAGGATCCGTTACCGGAAGCCGACAGAAACACCATGCGCATCTCTAACAGAAGTATACGCCAAGAGGGGGACACTGTCAACCGTGAAAATTCTCCCACATACCCCGACCACTACGACAGCATGGACGATGCCCCGGCGTTGAACAATCCTCCAAAAAACGGTGTTTTGGTCAACGACAGACATTGCCGCACAGGAGCCGGGTGTGCTATAGTACAGTATATCCCCTGCATCTATGGCAGGATCGGAGGTAAACGGTTATGGGACTGAATAAAGAATCCGGCATCACCATCGGCTGCGGCACTCCCGGCAAGCTCAATCTGATCACCGACGTGCCCGGTGTCAGGGTGGGACACGTCACCGTTCGTGACGGTGCCGATGTGAACACGGGTGTCACCGCCATCCTGCCCCACGGGGGCAATCTCTTTCAGGACAAGGTCATGGCCGCATCCTGTGTGATCAACGGCTTTGGCAAGACCATGGGTCTGGTACAGGTGGAGGAGCTGGGCACCATCGAGACCCCCATCATCATGACCAACACCCTGAGCATCGGCACCGCCGCCAACGCGCTGATCAAGTACATGCTGCAGCAGAATGAGGACATCGGCGTCACCACCGGCACGGTCAACCCTCTGGTATGCGAGTGCAACGACGGTCAGCTCAACGACATCCGGGGCATGCACGTGACGGAGGAGCACGTGTTTCAGGCCCTTGCAAACTGCGGCACCCGGTTTGAGGAGGGTGCGGTAGGCTCGGGCACGGGGATGTCCTGTCTGGGTCTCAAGGGCGGCATCGGCTCTGCCTCCCGTGTGGTCACGCTGGACGATACCCCGTACACCGTGGGTGCGCTGGTCATGTCCAACTTCGGCCTTGCCGGACGGCTGACGGTGGACGGACGGCACGTGGGTCAGGAGATCCAGCAAAAGCTGGAGGCCCAGCAGGATCAGGGCTCTATCATCATGCTCATCGCCACCGACATCCCCCTGTCCGAGCGGCAGCTCAAGCGTGTGGCCCGCCGTGCCGGGGTGGGTCTGGCCCGTACCGGCTCCTTCTACGGCAACGGCAGCGGCGACATCGCCATCGCCTTTACCACCGCCAACCGGGTGCCCCACTACAGCACCGGTGCTCTCATCGATACAAAGATGGTCGCCGACCGCATGATCGACCCGGTCTTTGATGCGGCTGCCGAGGCGGTGGAGGAGGCCATCATCAGCTCCCTCTACCACGCCGAGACCACCACAGGCCGGGCCGGCAAGGTCAAGTACGGCCTGAGAGAGTTTTTGTGATTTTGAATGAGCAAGCGTAAGAACGCCCCGTACCGGGTCACGGTACGGGGCGATTTTTAATGTGTCATCTCTTCAAAAAAGCGGTTTTGGTAGCCGTGGGCGGCCAGGATGTCAAACACCAGAGCCAGCTTTTGCTCAAAGTCCGGGTGGTAGGCCCGGTAGTCGGGGTAGAAATACTGCTCATGCACCATGATGTGCAAAGACTCCCGGCCCAGCAGGGGTGCAAGGGCATCTGCAAGCCCGTCCTGGCTGACCAGATTGACGATGAGGTCGATGGGGGCAAAGGAGATGCCGCCCTGACGGACGCTCTGGCCGCTGCGCAGACGGGCGGCGAGGGCCTCGTCCATGCTGTAGGAGGTGCGGGGCTCGGCCTCGGTGCCGTAGAGGCCCAGCAGGCCGGTCACACCGTTGTCCTGCAGGGCACGCAGGCCCTCCGGGGTGGTGCGGCAGCAGTGGACGGTGGTGGTTTTGCCAAGGCTGTCCGGGCCGGCGAAGCGCAGGATCTGGTCGTGGACGGCCTTACAGTGGGCATAGACCTCCTCATAGGGGGCGTGCTCGTAGGGATAGGGGTTTTCGTGGTGGGAGTGGAAGGACAGCCGCAGCCAGCCGGACACCTCCTGCCACTGCGCCCGGTAGCGGTCGGTCATCCGGGACAGGTCAAAGCCCTCCGCCTCGTAAAAGAGGTTGAGCTGGATCCTGACCCCGAAGCGTTCATGGAGGCGGCGGAGCATAGCGGTATAGGGGTGGTCAAAGAGGCTGGGGGGCTGCTGCCTGGTCAGCTCCCTGAGAAAGCGTATGTTATCGTCGATGGTAAAGCAGAAGGTTTTCATGATCTCACCCTCTTGTGGGTTTTTCTGTATTATCACTATAGCACACAGGACAAAAAGAAAAAAGGCAAAAATGCCTTGCCAAATCTGCCGAATGTGCTATACTAATGCGGAATTACGGGGCCGTTCACGGCCCGAACAGGAAATGAAGGTGCTGTCATGACCGGTCAGAGCACGGCCATCAATCTGGATCACGACGTCAACGTACACTTTGAGGACAGGCGGAGAAGCCGCATCTTTTTCTTCTTTTTGTGGTTTTTGTACGCCATGGTGTACCTGACCAAAAACTGCTTCAACGGCGCCCTGTCCGACATTGTGACTCAGGGGCTGATGACCAAGTCCCAGACGGGTCTGATCACGGGTCTGTTCTACCTTGTGTACACCCCCGGCCAGATCGTGGGCGGCATCGTATGCGACAAGGTCAGCCCGGAAAAGCTCATCAAGTTCGGCCTGCTGGGTGCGGCTCTTGCCAACGCCGTGATCTTTTTTAACCAGAACTATTACGTGATGCTGGGGGCGTGGATGTTCAACGCTGTGGCCCAGTTTGCCCTGTGGCCGGGTGTGTTCAAGATCATCACCTCTCAGCTGGTACGCAGCGACCGCAAGCAGATGATCTTCGGCATCTCCTTTGCAAGCACCGGGGGGCTGATCCTGTCCTACCTGCTGGCGGCGGTGGTGTCCGACTGGCGGCATAACTTCTCCTTCTCCGCCGTGGTGCTGGTGGTGCTGGCAGTGGCGCTGCACCTGGTATGCCGCTGGGCAAACCCCTATCTCAAGTGGGATCCCCCGGCCAGGATCCAGCCCGATGCCCACCATCCGGGCACCCATATGTCCACGGGCAGGCTCTTTGCCCGGAGCGGTTTTTATTACGTACTGCTGTCCACGGTGCTGTATGTGGTGGTCACCCAGACCTGCACCTCCCTGACCCCCATCATGCTGGTGGAGAGCTACCCCGGCATCTCCCCGTCCACGGGCAACCTGCTGAACATCACCCTGCTGGTCACCGGCATTGCCGGCACGCTGCTGGCCAATGTGTTTATCATCCGCCGGGTGAAAAACCACCCCGCCGCCATGGCCCTGACGCTGCTGGCGGCCCTGCCCCTGTACCTGCTCAGCCCCATGGTGGGGCGCATCCCCGTGGGGGCGATGGTGGCTGTGCTGTGTCTGATGACCTGCATGGCCAATGTCAACAACCTTGTGCGCTCCAACTACACCGCTATCTTTGTCCGTTACGGCAAAAACGGCGCCGCCGCCGGCATCCTCAACGCCGGTATGTCCGTGAGCTTTATGCTGGCGGCCTACGTGTTCCCCCGAATTCAGGAGAGCCTCGGCTGGTCAAATACCCTGTGGTCGTGGCCCATTCTGGCGGCGGTGTGCATCCCCCTGCTGCTGCTGGCAGGACGGCAATACGGCAAGTTCTCCAGGCTATAAAAATACCGCTCCGGATGTGAGGTCCGGAGCGGGTTTTGTATGTTCGCAGGCCCACCCCTGCCGTGGGCGGTCCGATTTACAGCCCGGCAAGCTCGGCCACGATCTGCCTGGCGCCCTCCACGATGGTCTCGGCCACGCCGGCCTTGTACCGGGAGGAACGGGCCTCGTAGCCGCCCTCGTCGTAGGCGGACTGGACGGGGAAATAGCCCTCGTAGCCGTTGGTCAGGCCGCAGGGCAGGATGACCTCAAAGCCGGGGGTGTCCTTGATCTTCACGCCGATCTCGGTGAAGGGCTCGCCGGGGATGCCCACCAGAGCCACAGGGCCGAGGCGCAGACCCAGCAGGTTCAGGTCGAGGAACTCCGGGCTGTTCTCGTACTTGCAGATACGCAGGGCCTCGGCCACCACGGTGGTCAGCTCCATGGCGGTGTAGGGGATGTCGCAGTCACGGCCGGCCTCGTGGAGCTGCTTGTACTTCTTGGCAAGGGGCACTTCGTGGGGTTCGGGGACGTTGAGACGGACGGGGACGGTCTTGGTGATCATATGGATGCTGTCCACGTCGGTGTAGTAGACCTTGTCGTAGACCTGCAGGACGGTGCCGGCGATGGCACGGCCCACGAAGCGGGCCATACCGGGGCTTTTCATCTCGTTGTCAAAGCTGATCTGCGTGTCGTTCATGTCGGCGGAGTCGGGGTTGATGTGGGTGCTGCCCACGTCCCCCTGTGCGCCGCTGATGAACATGGCGTTGGCACCCTCAAGGGCCAGATCAAGGGTCTTTTCCATCCAGTAGGGCCAGTCGGCGGACAGGAGATCGCCGTTGACGGTGTCGGCGTGGACGCCGTAGTTGACCAGAATGAAGGGCTTTTTGCCCTTTCGGTCAAAGCGCAGGACGTTGACCCGCTGGTCAAGCTCCCCGATGGGGCCGACGATGTCCGGGTCGTTGATGGGAGGACAGGTCATGGTGCTGCCGTCCTTCA
>JAZOBP010000175.1:0-6236 GCA_045596065.1 Lawsonibacter sp.
CCTCGCAGTTGGGGCACTGGATCATGCCCTCGGCCAGAGCCTCGTCATCGATGACAAGAGGCTCCTCACAGTTGGGGCACTCCACCTCAAAGAAGTCGTCCTCGTCCTCGTCCTCATCCTCGTCGTAATCCTCATCAAAAACGACCGCCTCAACGTCGGCCAGATCGTCGGACAGAACGTCGATCTCCTCGCCCAGATCCAGATCGTTTTCTTCCAGATCCTCAATGGACATGGCAACCTCTTCCAGAATGCCGATCATCACGGAGATGAGCTTGCCTTCCTTGGACTTCTCAGTGTCCAGCTCCAGACCCTCGGCCAGGCCTTTGAGGTAGGCGACTTTCTCGGAAATAGTCATGTTAGTGTCCTCCTTTTCGCATCTGCTCACTACGGCTCAGACGCTCAAATCAGCCCTTCACGCGCTCCAGATACTCGCCGGTACGGGTGTCGATCTTGATCTTGTCGCCCTCGTTGATGAACAGGGGCACCTTGATCTCAGCGCCGGTCTCCAGGGTGGCGGGCTTGGTCACGTTGGTGGCGGTGTTGCCGGCAAAGCCGGGCTCGGTCTCGGTGATGACCAGATCAACAAAGTTGGGGGCCTCCACGCCAAAGACATTGCCCTTGTAGGACATGACCTTGCACATCTCTTCTTCCTTCACAAAGCGGAAGGCATCGCCCAGCAGATCCTTGCCGATGGGCAGCATGTCATAGGTCTCCATGTCCATAAAGTAGTACAGATCGCCATCGTTGTAGCTGTACTGCATCTCCTTGCGCTCCACAAAAGCCTGCTCGAACTTGGCTGTGGGGTTGAAGGAAGTCTCGGTCACACCGCCGGTGATGATGTTCTTCATCTTGGTGCGCACGAAAGCAGCGCCCTTACCGGGCTTCACGTGCTGGAACTCAACCACCTGCATAACCTTGCCTTCCATCTCAAAGGTAACGCCGTTTCGGAAATCGCTGGCAGAAATCATTGCCATAGGAATCAACCTCCATATATTTTGTATCGTTTTATTGAACACGAAATAGGGACAATACCAAAAACTTTGTTTCGTTTAGAAGAAACTGCCGATGTCGCTCACATCCGAACTTATTGAGCTCACCTCGCCACTTATGTCGTCCAAACTTGCTTCCATCATGGACAGACTGGACTCCATGGCACTCAGATAGGAAATGGCGTCTTTCAGACTTTCTTCCAAGACATCTATTCTTGAGTTAAGCCTTGACAACTCCTCAAGAATCAAGTCCTCTTTGGTCATAACGTCACCTCATAACAACAGTTCGATATATTTTACCCCATTCCCTCCGCTTTGGCAAGAGGGTAATCGGGGGATTTGTTCCAATTCGTCGGTTTTTTTGCTCCGCAATCACAAAATCATCAGTTCCTTGGGGGATCTGGTGAGGATCCGGCACCCATTTGGCTCAAGCACCACCACATCCTCAATGCGCACGCCGAAGCGTCCGGGCAGATAAATACCCGGCTCACAGGACACCACGGCGCCCACAGGCAGGATGCGTGTCTCTCCGGGGGAGAAATTGGGCCCCTCATGCACGTCGATGCCCAGACTGTGCCCCAGAGCATGGCCGAAGTACGCTCCGCAGCCGGCCTGCTCAATGACCTGCCGGGCGGCAGCGTCCACCACCCCGCCCTCTACCCCGGCCCGGGCGGCCTCGATGCCTGCCAGCTGAGCCCGAAGGACGGTGTCATAGACCTGCTCCATCTCCGCTGTGGGCCTGCCCACCGCCACGGTGCGGGTCATGTCCGAGCAGTAGCCCTCCACCACGCAGCCGAAGTCCATAGTAACAAACATCCCCGGCTGTATGACCGTGTCTCCGGGGACAGCATGGGGCATGGAGCCGTTGGCCCCGGCGGCCACAATGGGGTCAAAGGAGGGCTTTTGCCCGCCCAGACACATCATTTCGTACACCAGTCGGGCGGCCACCTCGCGCTCGGTCATGCCCGGACGGATAAAGGCCACGATGCGCTCAAAGGTCTCGTCGGTGATGGCCTGAGCACGGGTCATGACGGTCAGCTCCGCCTCATCCTTTTGGACCCGCAGCTGCAGCAGCAGCTCACCCGCCGCCACCAGACAGCAGGGCAGCTTGCTCTGATAGCGCTCCAGCGTGTCCACGCTCATACGGTTGCTCTCAAAGCCCACCTTTTCAAGGTGATGCTCCTCCACCACCTGCCGGGCAAGGTCCAGATGGGTGCGTCCGCCCCCCACGCAGGCCACATGGGCCGCCTGCTCCAGAGGCTGTGCCGCCTCAATGTACCTTGAGTCGGTAAAGTACCAGCAGTCCTCCGGGGTGATCACCGCCAGCCCCTCTCCGTGGAAGCCCATGGCGTATCGCTCCCCGGCCCCACTGGTCACCAGCATGGCATCCAGCCCAAATTCGGGCAGTTTGGCCGCAATTTGCTTGATATGATTCATACTCGGTCCTCCAGACAGCCCAAATAGGTGCGTTTCATCTCCAACGCATCTCCGGCCTGCGTGCCGGCGCTCTCGCAGATGAAGGTGGGACTCCAGCCCCGGCGTACCACGGCGGCGGCAAGGGGCATCCAGTCCGGCCCATAGCCTCCGTCCGTCTCAAAGGTACGGTGGCATTTCTCCCCACCGTTGGGGGTAAACTCTATGTGAGAAAAATGGCTGTGAAAGCGGCTTGCCCGCTCCCGGCCCAGCACCTGCTCCATACGCTCCAAAATGCGCTCCATGGCCTCCGCCCCGTCATCCGCCCCCAGTGACCGGGCGTACAGGTGGCCGAAGTCCACACAGGGGATCAGCCGCTCGTCCAGCGTGCACAGGGCCAACACCTCGTCCAGATCCCCCAGCTGATTGATCTTGCCCATGGTCTCCGGACACAGATGGATGTGGCCAAAGCCCATATCATCGCACACCGCCTGCACGTGGCGCAGAGAGGTCATGGCGGTATCCAACGCCTCAGACCGGGTGCGCTTCATCAGCGCACCGGAGTGGATGACCACACGCTCTGCCCCCATCCAGCCCGCCACCTGACAGGCCCCGGTGATGTAGCCGGTGGTCTTGACCAGACTGTCCGGGTCGGGGTTTGCAAGGTTAATAAAATACGGGGCGTGGAGGGACAGCACGATACCGTGCTCTGCCGCCGCCTGACCCACCCGTCGGGCGGTCTCCTCCCCCACATGAAGGCCCTTGCCGCACTGGTACTCGTAGCAGTCAAGGCCCAGTTCCTTCATCCAAAGGGGAGCCTGCGCCGAGGACTTGTAGGGGAAGTTTTCTGCGTTGCCCGCAGGGCCAAACCGGGCGCTCACAGCCGACCTCTCAGCCGGGCCAGCAGCCGGAAGGGCGTCTCCGCCCAGTAGCGCACATAGCGCCCCGGATTGCCTGCCAGACGGATGGGCCGCACCAGCACGGTGGTCACCTCAGCCCGGTTGCCCCCCAGAATGTCGGTAAAGATCTGGTCGCCCACCATGGCCGTCTGGGCCGGAGTGCGGCCGGTGCGCTCCATGGCCTGCAAAAAGCCCGCCCGCTTGGGCTTGCCCGCATGGCCCACATAGTCGATGCCAAGGGCCGCAGCAAAGGTCTTGGGCCGGGTGGGTTTACGGGAGTTGGACAGGAGAAACAGCTGCACGCCGCCCTCCTGCAGCTGCTGCCGCCAGCGGATGAGGGCCTCGTCCGGCTCCGGGGTCTTATAAGGCACCAGCGTATTGTCCAGATCGGCCAGCAGCAGGGTAATGCCCCGGTTGGTCAGCTCCTCCGGGCGTATGTCCAGCACGCTGGGATAAAAAGCCTTTGGCACAAGGGAAAAGCCCATGTCCGTCCCTCCTTGTTCTGCCCAAACGGGCCACATCATACAATGAGAGAAGTATATCATTTTTTTATTGCTGGGACAAGGGGGACCGACCATGCCGCTGGAAGAAATGCTCATCCTCACCACACCGCCGGACTGTCTGGCCCGTGCCAAACAGTCCGGACTGACCCTTGGCCACGCCGCCTACCATCTGGGCCGGGGCGGCACCCTGTACCGCACCAACACCCCCACGCCGCCCCGGGGCGGTCTGATGGTGCTGGATGCTCCGCAGCCCGACTTAACAGGGGATGCAAACGCCACCTGTCAGCAAATCCTGCGGGAGTGCGCCGCACGCAGCTTTTCCGGGGTGATCTGCCGTTTCGAGCCCGGTCGGTTTACCCGGCAGCTGGTGTCACAGCTGGACGGTCTGCTCAGCCGCAGGCACCTGACCCTCTTCGTGCCGGAGGCCTTTGGGCCGCAGGTACAAACCGCCCTTGTGCTCATCTCCTCTGCCCTGTCCGGGGGCAGCTACCAACGGCGTCTGGATCAGGCCGCGCAGGAGTACGGAGGGGCGCAGCGGCTGGCGGTGCAGCTGGATCGGGTAGCCGAGGACTTCCCCCTGCCCTCTCCCACCGGCTGCGGCACGCCCCTGACCCGTCAGGCTCTGGCCGAGCAGATCAACCGGCGGGCCACCTGCGTATTTTTCTCCGATGAACTGTGCGCCCGGTACTTCACCTATATGTCCCGGGAGTCAGGGGCTCACTTCGTCCTCTTTGATGACGCCGGCAGCCTGCGCAAAAAGCTGCATCTGGCCCGTCAGCTGGGCATCCGCCGGGCGGTGGGCTGCTGCGAACAGCTGGACGACCTACTGGAGGAGCTGCTGGGCTGAGTTTTCTCCCCGGAGGCCTTTCAAAATGTGAAAGGCCTCTTTTCTTATGCAGAAAATAGGTGTATAATGTGCATCATCGAATTTTACGGACAGGAGGTGTCGGACATGGACTATAACGCTCTGGTACAGCTGGGCTGCGAGCTGGGCGTACATCTGATGCGCTGCGGTGCCGAGATCTACCGTGTGGAGGACTCCATCCGGCGTCTGATGACCGCCTACGGCGCACCTCAGCCTCAGGTCTTTGCCATCCCCAGCTGCCTCATCGTGTCCGTCTCCCTGGCCGACAGCCAGCCCATCACGCAGGTATGCCGCATCCCCGGTCACGGCATCGACCTTGACCGGCTGGAGCAGTGCAACGCCCTGTGCCGCCGTCTGTGCCGGGACACCCCCTCGGTGGAGACCGCACGCACGCAGGTGCAGCAGCTGGACGCCGTCTGCCCCCGATTCAGCGACCCGTTGGTGCTTTTCGGGCACTTTCTGACCGGCGCCGCCTTTACCCTGTTTTTCCGGGGCACGTTGGCCGACTGCCTGTGCGGCGGTCTGTGCGGCCTGCTCATTGCCCTGTCCACCCGCTTTTTGCGGCCCATCGCCGGCTCCAATGCCTTTTTCCGCACCCTGCTGTCCGCCGCCCTTTCCTACCTGCTGGCTTTTTCTCTGGTCAGGGCCGGGGTGGGTGCCCATACGGACATCATCTCCATCGGCGCTTTGATGCTGCTGGTACCCGGTGTGTCTCTGACCACCGCCATGCGTGAGGTCATGGCCGGCGATCTGGTATCCGGGCTTTCCGACCTTACCGACTCGGTGCTCACCGCCATTGCCATCGCCCTTGGTACCGGTGCGGTCATGGCACTGACGGCCATGCTGTAAGGAGGTGCAGAGATGACGGATCTGATCCTCCATTGGCTGATGCCCTGTGTGTACGCCTTTTTTGCCTGCATCGGCTTTTGCTTTTTGTTCAACATCCACGGCCCGGGCATGGCCATCTGCGGCTTCGGCGGTGCGGTAGGCTGGCTGGTGTACCTGATCGCCGCCCTGTTTACCCCCCATGACATCCTGCGCTACCTGATCGCCGCCATTGCCATCACCCTGTATGCCGAGCTCATGGCTCGGGTGCGCCGGTGTCCTGTGACCAGCTACCTCATTATCGCTCTGCTCCCCCTTGTCCCCGGCGGCGGCATTTACAACGCCATGCGCTTTTGCGTCCAGGGCGACCACGAACAGTTTTTGTCCACTCTGGTAGCCACCTTCGGCATTGCCGGCGCACTGGCGCTGGGTGCGGTGCTGGGCTCCTCCCTGTTCCGTCTGCTCTCCCCGTCCACTTACCGCTCTCACAAATGATCACGGAGGCCGTTCTATGACTCGCCCCATTTTCATCACCGCTCTGGTCGGCCTGATGCTGCTGTCCGGCTGCACCCGGCCCCCTGCGCTCTCCCAAAGCAGCGGGTCGGAGTCGGTCAGCACCGTAACTGCCCCGGCCTTGGGCTTACTGCCGGAGCTTGCGCCGGCCGTCTCATCCCAGCCGGAGCCCGAGCCCGCCCCCATACCCAAATCCGAGGCCGCCCCCCCCCCCCCACCCCCGCCCCCC